>CACZII010000109.1 GCA_902781185.1 Fibrobacter succinogenes | reverse complement strand
TACAAGAAAAAGTATGTTCTTTGGTTTAGACTAGGCCTGTTGGTTGGGGCTTTTTTTTCTTGTTTTATTTTTTTATTTTCTCCTAGCGAAATTGTAAACCCTAACACCTGGTTATTACTATGGCATTCAAATACGAAGCAACCGTGCAGCACGGCGAAGACAAGACTGAATACGTGAACCTCGGCAAGGAAGGCATTGACCTCGCCGAGTTCGAAGGCAAGAAGATTTTGAAGGTGGCCCCCGAAGCCCTCACTAAGATTGCCCAGGCGGCTTTTGAAGAAGTGAGCTTCAGGCTCCGCCCGGCCCACACCCAGAAGGTGGCAAAGATTTTGCAGGACCCGGAAGCCTCCGATAACGACAAGTTCGTCGCCCTCACGCTTTTGAAGAACGCCTGCGTGGCCGCCAAGGGAATCCTCCCGTTCTGCCAGGACACCGGTACCGCCATTTGTATCTGCCACAAGGGCCAGCAGGTCTGGACCGGCGCCGACGATGCGAAGGCTATCTCCGAAGGTATCTACAATGCCTACACTGGCAAGAATCTGCGTTACAGCCAGATTGCTCCCTTGACTATGTATGAAGAGAAGAACACGGCTTGCAACCTCCCGGCCCAGATTGACATCCATGCTGAAGAAGGTGCAGACCTCAAGTTCCTATTTGTGGCCAAGGGCGGTGGCTCTGCCAACAAAACTTATTACTGGCCCATGACCAAGGCGCTACTTAACCCCAAGTCTCTTGAAAAGTTTATTTCGGATAAGGTAAAGACCCTTGGTACCGCGGCTTGTCCCCCGTATCACCTGGCCATCGTGATTGGCGGTACTTCTGCTGAAATGAACACCCACACCGTGAAACTTGCCAGCTGCGGCTACCTGGATGACCTTCCGACTACGGGTTCCGAGGGCGGACGCATGTTCCGTGATGTGGAAATGGAAGAGAAGGTGCTCCACATTTGTCAGAAGACGGGTATTGGCGCCCAGTTTGGCGGTAAGTACTTTGTGCACGACGTCCGCGTAATTCGCTGCCCGCGTCACGCTGCCAGCTGCCCGGTATCCATTGGCGTTAGCTGCTCTGCTGACCGTAACATCAAGGCAAAGATCGACGAAAACGGTCTCTGGCTCGAGAAGATGGAACACCATCCGGAACAGTATCTGCCGAAGGGCGATGCCGTGAACATGGCCCCGGCAGTGGAAATCGATCTCGACCGCCCCATGAAGGACGTGCTGGCCGAACTCACCAAGTACCCGGTCAAGACCCGCCTGAACCTCAAGGGCACCATGATTGTGGCCCGCGACATGGCTCATGCCAAGATTGCCGAAATCTTCGACAAGCAGGAAAAGGGCGAGGCCCTCACCGATATCGAGAAGACCGTTCTCGAAGTGGTCAGCAATCACCCGATTTACTACGCCGGCCCGGCCAAGACGCCGGAAGGCATGCCTACCGGAAGCTTCGGCCCCACGACAGCCGGCCGTATGGACCCGTACGTGATGCGCTTCCAGAGCAAGGGCGCCTCGATGATCATGGTGGCTAAGGGCAACCGTAGCCAGGACGTGACCGATGCCTGCCACAAGTACGGCGGCTTCTACCTGGGCTCCATCGGCGGCCCGGCAGCCATCCTCGCCGAGCAGAACATCCTGAGCAACGACATCGTCGCCTTCCCGGAACTGGGCATGGAAGCCATCCGCAAGATTACCATTAAGGACTTCCCGGCCTTCATCCTCGTGGATGATAAGGGCAACGACTTCTTTAAGGATCTACTCTAAGGACGTTGCCCTTGCGCCAAGCGAATGCGGCTCGTCTTAACGAGCCGTAGAAGCGCGGAGTATTTGGCTTCGTAGGTTCTTTATGGTCGTGGCCAAATACGGAGTCATGTTAGGGCAACGACTTCTTTAAGGATCTTCTCTAAGGACGTTGCCCTTACAAACAATCCTTTAATAGGTTAGGAGATGGTGTACCCATGCACCAGGAGTCTCCTGTCCCCCGATTTTGCCAATAGCGGATATCCAGCTGGGAACTCTGCGGGTTTTTGCTCGGGTTGCTGTTGTTGGGAATGATGGTGGTGGAATCCTGGATGTTGGAGTAGAATAGGGAATCCAGTACGGTTCCGTTGCATTGGAGAACAATAGAACTCTTGGTGTTTGTCAGGTCTCCCCAGGTGGCGGTGTTCCTGAAAACGTCCGGAGTGTTCGCCGAGGTGTCGCCAAATACGAGGATGGACCCTGGGGCTATTTCGCTTTTCAGGATTTCCCAGGCCTTGTTGCCTGCGGAGCCTGTCCCGATGGTGCATCCGTTCAGGGCAAGCGTATCAGTACTCCCGTTGTAGATTTCGATAAATTCATATTGACTGGAATCGGTCTTTAGGGGAGCACTTAGAAATTCCGTAATCACCAGGTCGTTTTGTTTCGGGGCTCGTCTTGTGGCGGGCAGGCTCATCCGGATTTCCAAGTTTGCGTTGTCGGCAATTTCTATGGCAATGCTTGCCTTGCCTCGCAGGGACTTCAGTTCCAGCGAAGGAACGGGATTGTCCGGACTAAGGTATAGGGAATCTTCAACCTGGTAAATGTTGTTGTCTAGGTTGTCGTACAAAGTAATTTTCAGTCTGTACGAAGTTTCCAGGGGGAGTAAGTCCGTGCGGAAAATGCCTTCGCTGTCATCGATTTCCATTAGGTAGGTGTACAGGGAGTCGCTGGACTCCAGTTCCATCTGCCCGTAGGCGATGTTGGCGGGATTTCCGAACCCCAGGGGGATTTTCAGGTATATAAATCCTGCCAGGGGGTGCATTTTTATGCTGATTTCCGTGGTCTTGCCAGCCTCTAGCCTTGCTTCTGCTTCACCCCTTTGCATCAGGCTTCCGTTGGCATAGATCTTGGCCTGGAATTCCCAGTGGTCGTGGGGGAACAGGTCCAGTTCTAGCGAATGGTCCTCGGGATTTTTGACCAAATGCAGGGTGTCGGCTCCTAGACAGTCAATGACCAGACTGTCCATGAGGGGAACATCGCTATAGTGGAGTTCCAGCTGCACCTTGGCGGTTACGCCATCGGCTCGGACGGAAGATTCTTTATCGGAATCCCTGCCGCAGGCAGAGAGCATGAGGGTGGATAGGGAGAGGGACAATGCCCACAGGCTTAGTTTTCGAATAGGATTCATGAGACCTCCTTTTGGTTTATGAGACTTCCTATGCCCTATAAACGGATTTGGGAGGCGAAAAAAGCCTGGTAAAAAAAATATTACTGGTTTTTCAGTTTTTCGGCGCAGGGTTTGCTTTGCCTTAATATCTTTACGAGGGCGCTGGGAGTGAGTCCGAATGCCCTTGCCACCTCCTTGGTGTCTCCGTTCTTTTTTGCCATGCGGTCAAAGACATGGGCTACGAACAGGGGAAACAGGGGGTTGCTTGTCTGGATATGCCCATTGCTCCCTGGAAAGGGAATTTCTGGTTCTTGGGGCTCTTCCCGAACCTTGAGTGCCAGGGCCATCTGCATCCGATGCAGGGCGTGAACCTTATTTTCCTTGGCGCTCCTGCCTTCGGAAGATTTGATTTCTAAATTGTATTCCCGTAAGGTCAGCTGTACGCCGGTATTGGTCTTGTTTCGGTGTTGTCCGCCGGGTCCAGACCCTTGGAAACCTTTCTGGGTACAGGCCCCTAGCAGTTGGTCTAGACTCATTCTTAGGTAGGTATCGCGATGCATATCTTGAAAGATAAAATACTTGTGGCTCTGGCGGTGGCTTTTTTATTGTCTTTGTCCGCCTGTGCGGGCTCTTCGGACAACGCCTCTCAAGGTAGTGCTTCTATGAATGTGCCCCAGGATGCTCAGGCGAAGGATGCCCAGTATCAGGAACGCATACAGGATAAGCAGGCCATGCTGGAATCCATGTTCCAGAATTTTTTGGACGGGGTGAGAAACGGGGCCTCTGCCGAAGTCCTGTACGGCTACTTGACGGATACGTCGGAATACTGGCTTGACACGCTGGAAGCTCATGCCCGTCGCTATGATGCCGAGGCCCTAGATACATGCCAATTTTATGAAGCCTATTCTATCATCCTTTACCGTCTTTACGAGCGGGAACACCTTTGGGAAACGGAAGATGACCGCATGCTCTTTATGCTCCTGAGCAAGAGCGGTATGCTGGACCGGTTCCTTCGTCTGCAGCTTGGGCCTATGAAGATTAAGAATGACAGGGGCAGCATAGGTCTCGCGAAAAGCCCTGATGTGCCCATTATGCTTTTTGTTTGGGATGACCAGGCTTGGAAACTGGACCTGCCCGCGACGCTTCCCCTGATTACCAAGGGCATTGAATCTATTGCGGTAAAAAAGAATTGGACCAACAGGAAACTGGCCCTGTACTGGATAGAGAAGGAATACCACATGACCTATTCTAGGCTTGACGATTCCCTTCTGGAACCCATCGGTTTTTAGTCGGGTGTAGACTGGATGCCTAGCTTGTTAAAAAGTCTGGTTGTGCTTCTGGGGATAGCGGCATGTGCCTTTGCCGCCTCGGCCCCTGCCAAAATTTCGGGAGCGGTGGAGTCCAAGGTTCCCTTTAGTGGAGAACGCTTGTTTGCCGTTCTGGATTCTGTAGGTGGGACTGGAACCTGGATGGAATGGGACAGCCTGGGTGTAAAGGACCCCTCCATTATGTCGGTACTTTCGCCTTCCATGAAGACCTCTCAGAAGCCCCAGATGGTTTGGGTCATTTCGGAACGGGAAAAGCCCCTGATGGCCATCCTTTTTTCGAAGGGGGCAGGGGAGGTTCTGGTGTTTTATGAACTTTCCGCTCTGGATGCTAAGCCTGAACCTCTGAAACTGAATCCGGAACCGGATCCGCGGGTGTTTCTTCGGGACTATAGGCAGGAATCCCCGACGGTCTTTGTCCACCTGGACAAGCCGAACTTGAAAATCTCGGTGTCCGAAAAAATCATCCGCTTTACCTATGACAAGGCGGATAAGACGGCGCTCCGTTACGATCGGGATTTTGCCAAGAAGACTTTTGTGGAAAAGCGTTCAGAGGTCCGTAGTTACATGGATTATTTCCGCTATGAATACGCTCTGATGCTCAGGGCCTTTGTACAGTCCGTTCGGGGGTTGTTCAATTGGCAACCCTGGCACTGGTATATGGATTCCTGGAATTATTCCGCCTTTATCAAGGCCGATGAACTAGAGGCGATTCTTTCAAGGGGAATTCCGCCCGAGTATGTCACGATTTTCAAGACAAGGGCTGCTACCGGCGAGACGGTTGAATTTCGGGTGAACGGCAATGGTTTCTTTGAATTGGATATTCTAGCCCCTTAACGGTGGATTTTGTATTTTAGAGACATGCGCTTGAAATGGACCACATTGTTGATTGCTCTGGGTTGTGTTGCCCAGGCCTTCGCTTCGGTGACTTTTGTTGCCCAGTTTGTGGTGGGCGACAAGAATGTGGCGACTTTCAGTGAAGATGGTTTGTATGCGGTAGATTTCAGTACCATCAGCAAGGCCCTTGCCCAGAATAAAAGACAGGGGGATTTGGATGGTATCCCGGTTGAAAAACTCTGTGTCTTTGCAGCTTCTCCTGACACCTTGAGCGACATGGTTCCTGCCAAGGCAAAACTGGAACCGGAACAGGCCTTTGAAATCCCCAT
>CACZII010000108.1 GCA_902781185.1 Fibrobacter succinogenes | reverse complement strand
GTCATGCGCCTCGTACGCATCCAGTTCGACAAGTACACTTTGGGCAACTTAAAGCCCGGTGAAATCCAGAAGATTCAGCCGAACTAGAAGCGTTAACGCACCATTATTCTCTGCATTTCTGTTTTATCGCTAGTCTGAACACGCACAAGATAACGACCGGCGGTAATACCTTTGGTAACGAGCTGTACTTTGCCACTTAGCAAGTTCTGCAGCACAAAAATTCGCTGTCCAAGGCTATTGAAAATTTCAACCCGCTTAACATTCCCTGCGGTATTGTCCACAAACCAGGAGCCGTTTTCATGGAAAATCAGGTTGGTATTTATCGCTGCTTTCTGAGGTAAAGCGATAGTCATAGGTTTATTGGACTTTAGCAGAACCGCCGTAATCGACTTGGCCGGAAGCGTTAGGGACGCTTTCTCTGACTGCACCGAAACCGATCCCGACTTCAAGGCGTTATTCTCATGGGAAACGAAAGTTTCCCCACTAATGCCCGATAGCGTAAGAGTGGTATATTTTCCGTTTTCAATTTCAAAGTTAGCCACGTTCAAGTCCACCGATTGGGTGGCATTTTCTGCACGATTCACCAAGATAACCGTCATGGAGTCCCCTGCGCCATTCACCGTCGTATAGGCGGAAACCAGCGAATCTAGGCTTGAGGGGCTGTTGACACGAAACTCCTTGCCGTAGCGACTAAACAGGTGAACCACCTCGTACATACCCTCACGCCAAGTCCATGGCGTAAAGATTTCTACCCCGTGGTCCATGAAAGTCCCCATGAAAGAGGCATAAACCACAGCGCGGGTCATGGCATCCATGTCCGCAATAAAATCCGTTTCCGTAAAGCCGAAGGTATACTTATAATCCGCCCCCACGTACTTTTTCATCCAGTCGTCAACTCGCTTGAATATGTATTCCTTGGTGATGGTCTCATCCCACTTGCAGGTTTCATTGGCCCGCTTGATTCCGTTTGCACCGGGATAATTGTAGGTGGTGTCATAAAAGACGCGATGCCAGTTAATCCAGCTTTCATAATCCTTTTCCGTAGGGTACCAATGAAGGTCAAATACATCCAACAACTGAATATCGGTCTTTTTTTGTTCCTCGCCCAAACGCTTGATGAAATATTCTAGCCAACAGTAATTGCGATCCGGCGCCTTGATGAAAGAGGTAACCGCCTTGCCCTCGGAGTTATTGTCGTAACGGATATTGCACCAGCTCCATTCATTTGCCACCACAGGGCCTGTTAGCTTAACATCGGGGTAACGGGCCTTTGCCGCCTTGGCCACCGCCACATAATTGTTGATCATGCGTTCGGGAGCCACCGTAGAGTTGTCCGGAAAATCGAGAGGCAGATCATCGTGGGTTCCCCGCCAAAGTTCCATCTCGTTGTCCATGCTCCAGTATTTCAGGCGCTCCATGTCATACTTCAATTCGTCTTTCCAATGGGTCAAAATCTTTGCTGAAGAATCTGCCGGCCATTCCTGCAAATACAAAGAGGAATTGCCCGCCTGCACAAGGGTTTCACCGTCATCGGCGACCTGGCCCCCTCCCGCAAGATTCAGCGACTGCTTGGCATTCTTGCCATGAGCCTGTTTCCAGTCCCAGTCGGCAAAATTATAATCCATACTGGATGCTACATATCCCGTAAGTTGGAAGGCATACATGGCATCAACACCCGGCAAGTTGTCCAGCACTTTTTTAGCAGAAATGTCCCAGTTATGCTTATAGACGTTGTTGTAAAAGTCTGGATGGCTGGTAAGGTTCTTGCGCCAGTTGTGCTTGGTGGCGTTGTTCCCGTTGTTCATGCGCAGGTAGCGAATACCCGCCTGGCGGTATGTTTCAAGGTTTCCCAGCTCTTTTGCCGAGAGCGTGTCGGTTACATCGTTGATATCGCCCCTATCCTCATTGCAATAGATGTTCCTGCCATAAAGGTAGGGCGAAACAGGCATCACCCCCGAAGAGGCATCCACTGAAACAGAAACCGAAGCCACTGCGTCTGTACTCACGCCTATGAATGCAAGCATGGCTACTGGAGCAACCATTCCTATTTTTTTGAAACCCATAACACCTCCCTAGAGAGGTTCCTCCATACGGCACGGAACCTCCTTGGAAATATATATCTTTTTGAAAGAAAAGGGAAAAAATTATCCCATTAGGGAGAGAAGTGCCACCAAGGGAGCGTTCCAGTTAATGGCGGTCTCGTTGCTCGCAAAGGAGCAGCGCTCGTCAGTATAGGAAAGTCCAGGCTGCGGGCCAGGATAATGGGCAAAACGATGCAAATCCTGGCGGTCGGCGTTGATGCCCCCTACCACAAGCCCAGGAATCGGGTCTTCTACCCCATCGGAATGGCAAATACGGTGGTGCGGGAATTTCGGTGAACTCGGGGCGGCCCCTGTCACAAAGCAACGGCTCACGGGATTTTTTCCGTAGATAAAGTCCAGCATACCGCGGGCGGTGTCCACATAGCGGGAATCGGGATTCCAGAGGTTCGCCAACATCAGAGTCAGCCCGTGATTTGCGATTTCACCGTTGGAGCCCCAGATAAACTTTTCCAGAGAAAGGCCGTAGGCATCGGCGTTACAGCGTTCCACGATGGATTCGGCGACACCTACCAGAGCCGCACGGGCCTTGGCCTGCATAATGGAATCACGGTCCTGCAAGGCAAGGGCAATCCAGCCGAAGTTTTCCGTATCCCGCCAAGAAAGCCCCATCTGGGCAGGGCAACGTTCCATGTCCTGCTGGAGCATCTGTAAAAGTTCCGTCTCTGAAAGCCCAGCCTGGGGCAGCTCACGGAAAAGCATAGCCCGAGTCCAGAAGAACTCGTCGTCGTAGCGCTCGTCTCCGTAACCGCCACTCCCCTCCGTGTTGTGCGGGTATGTCACCTCTGGATTTTCTAAAGCCCAGCGGTATGCCCGCAGGGAAGCATCAAGACAGGCCTTGGCATAGGCCGGATAAGCCTGCCGAAACACCCGATGGGCGTGGGCCATCACCCCTGCAAAATTCAGCGTCGAAGTGGTAGACTTTCCAAGAATCTGGCGTTTCTGATTGGCATCGGACTGTGTAGGCGAAACAAAACCGTCCCAGCGTATAGGCGAGACCTTAAAGAACACGCCACCGTCATCGTCTTGCATGCGCATAAAGAAATCCAGCTCAAAACGGATTTCTTCCAGAAGGTTCATGCGGAAGGAACCGCCATGAAAAAGGCCCCCGTCGGTACGGGTCGTAGCATGGTCCCCTGCAAGTTCGGCAGCCAAAAGCAAGGTCCCAAGGGAAACTCCCCCATTCACAATGTACTTTCCGTAGTCACCAGCGTCATACCAGCCGCCGTGAGCGTTCCAGGTTCCCGAGCGGTTCATGCTGGGGTGAAATTCCAGACGGTCATCCAAGTGGGCGGCGGGCCGTGCCCATTTCCCGGCTTTGTCAGCCGGCAGTTCCACGCCCGAGCGCTGGAAATAGAAAGACTTGAGGGTCAGGGCCAGCTGATTTACAATTATCCCGTCCGATATTTCGAAATCCAGAGATTCCGCGAGGGCGTTGCCTTTGGTATCCATCACCAAAATCTTGTACTTTCCGGGACGTTCCACCTTTGAAAAATCACCTTGCCACAGGAATTCATCGGTGTACTTGCAGCAGCCCTTCTCTGACATCTGGCCATCGGCCACCACCGTGCCGGACTCGTCCATCACCTGAAACCAGGGTTCCATGCCCTTAATGGGATTTTCGGTAAGATCACAAGCCAATAAAAAGACCTTGGAGGCCCTAGGCACATAACCCGCGTGGTTGTGACGCAGAGAAAACTTCATATCCCTAATTTTAGGTTATTTCAGCCGCCAATTGCCCCAGCGGCCCACGGATTCCGTTTACGGAAATAAACAGGCTAAATCATGTCCCTGTTCAAGAGTTCGCCGTGATCCAGAACTAGACGACGGAAGGGGCTATTCAGGTAGAAATCGGGGTTATGGGTCGCCATCACCACAGTAGTGCCGCGTGCGTTGATTTCCTTGAAAATGCGGAACACGTCCTCGGCGTTGGCAGGGTCCAGATTTCCGGTAGGTTCGTCAGCCAAAAGCAGGTAGGGGTTGTGTACCATGGCTCGTGCGATAGCCACACGCTGCTGCTCACCGCCCGAAAGGGTGTAGGGCATGGCAAAACGTTTCTGGCTAATACCCACCAGAGCTAGCGCATCAAAAACAGCGGCGTTAATCTTACTTGCAGGGGTTCCCACGATGCGCAACGCCAGCGCCACGTTGTCGAAGACATTCCGGTCGGGCAAAAGCTTGAAATCCTGGAAGATGATTCCCATCTTGCGACGCAGCGCCTGGATTTTCTTCTCAGGAGTGGTCTTGCTGTCGTAAACAGTGTCGCCGGTGAACTTCACCATGACCTGACCGCCACGTTCCTCGTCGGGCCGTTCATCCATGTAGATTAGCTTCAGCACTGTGGACTTACCCGCGCCCGAATGACCCGTCAAAAATTGATACGGAACGTCACGTTGTTAAGGGCTTTCCAGTCCTTCTCGTAAGATTTCGTCACGTGGGTGAAGTGAATCATATCCGCGGCCTCTTGTATCCTAAAGCAATCGTGTTCTTCGCAGGTTGTTATTCCGTCATGCGGATGTCCACGTGGACTTCTTGCCGCCACTTCTTGATGAGGGTCTTCAATTTCTCATTTTCCAGGTGAGAGGCCGCAAAGGATTCAATCTTTCCGTAATCTTCTTCGAGGGTCAGCTCACGAATCTGGCGTGAATCGTCCAGGCGGAACAAGTGGTAGGCCCCGTCAATCAGCACGGGCTCCGACACCTCCCCCACGTTCAGCCCAGCCACAGGCTCCACATAGGCGGGCTCCATCTCATTACGCTGGTACCAGCCCAGCAGGCCACCCTGGAAGTTGCTGGATTTGTCTTCACTGAACTTCTTGGCGGCAGCACTAAATTCTTCCTTAGTCTTCAGGGACTTCTGCAGGGAATCGGCCCTCTGGATTACCGCCGCAGTATCGGCAGCAGTGGGAATCGTACGGAGCAAAATGTGGGCGGAGCGCACACCGTCTTCCTTGCGGCCCAGCACACGCACAATGTGCCAGCCCAAGTCCGTCTTCACAGGAATAGCGGAATACTGACCGTTCTTCAGTTGGTCCAAGGCCCGCTCAAATGCAGGATCCAAAAGCCCACGCTTGAAATATCCTAAATCGCCACCCTTAGCGGCAGAGGTATCCTGGGAGTGGTTCTTGGCAAGCAACTCAAAGTTCATGCCCAGGTTCAGGCTGTCAATCAGAGCCTCGGCCACCTTCTTCACGGAATCCACAATGGCCGTATCGGGGTGGATGGTCATCTGGATGTGGCTCAAAAGAACGCAGTTGTACTGGGGCGGAATGGAATCCTTATAAGCCTTATAGAAAGCGTCCACCTCTTTCTTGGTGGGGCTTATCGCACCCACGTGGCGCTGACGAACCTTCATGAGTTCGATGTGGCTACGGATCTGCTTGGAAAGGCGGTCCCTGTACTGAGCCATGCTGAGCCCCAACTGGGCGCGAATGGCCTTTTCGAGAGTGGCAAGGTCAATATTCTGGCTACCCGCCAGCTGGGCCAGGTGGGCATTCACGCGCTGGTCCACCTCGGCATCGGTCACCACAATAGAGTCGCGGTCAATGCGGGAAAGCAGCACCTTTTCCTCAATCATCTGATCCAGCACATAATCCTTCTGCTGCTGTTCCGTCATGGCGGAACCCTCAGGAGTCTCCTGGAACTGGTAAAGGTTGTTCAGGAATTCCGAACGCATAATGGGTTTGCCATCCACCACAGCGGCAACTCCCTCCATCAATACGGGAGCGGCCCACAAGGAGGCGGCAAACAGGCACACAAAATACACAAGATTCTTGACTTTCGTCATCACTTATCCTTCTTGGAAAAAACGTCCGTCTGGGAGAAAATCGGACGGGACATCTTCCATTCCTTTTTCAAACGTTCACGTACAGCCTTGCGGTGCTCGAGCCACGCCTGGGTCGCCACCGTCTCCGCCACCTCGTCGTAAGGCAGAATGTCGGCGGAGTCCAGCTTCTGGGTTACCACCACCATCTTCAGCGCCCCCGAACACACCTTCATGGGCGAAAGCTTGCCCACCGTCACCTCGCGGATATCGGCTATCATGCAAGAATCCGGAGTCTCGGCCAGGGAGTCAAAGGGCTCAATCTTCTTGACCAGGTAATGCTCAGCAGGCAGGGAATCGTATTCCAAAGTCTTGTGGCCCTTGTAGTAGGTGTCGGCCGAAGTCCAGTCCTTAAAGAACAGCTGGGCTCCCGAAATCAGGGTCGTGCCCCGCAGGTACTGCTCCTTGTGGGCATTGTAGTAGTCGATACGTTCGGCGTCGCTCACCACCATGGTGTCCTCGAAGCCCTGCATAAAACGGTCCACCACCATCTTGCGCACCGTCTGCTCAATCTGCGTCGAAAGCACGGGGTCCTTGTCGATACCCTTCAGTTGGGCCTCCTGGAACATGGTCTCTTCGTCAATCCAGCGTTCCAAGAAAGCGAGGCGTTCCCTGTCCGTCCAGGATTCCCACTCCGGGGCCTGTTTCTTGATATCCGTAAGGTAGAGTTTCGAGTCCCCCACAGAAACTACCACGGGGTCGTTCTTTTCGCGCATCAAATCACATGCCGCTACGGTAAGCAGCACCAGGGCGCAAAAAATGCGTAACAAGGCTTTCATCGCCCCCAAATGTAGAAAAAATGCGGTTGGACAAACCACACTACGGACAAAACACCACTACCCGCAGCGTGTTTTCTTGGTGTCAGTACCGATATAGTCTGGATAGTCGTTGTCAAAGCAGGCGGCGCAGTAGTTCTCGCCCTCGCCGGTACATTCCTTCATGCCGTCAACGCTCAAGTAGCCCAAGCTTTCGACGCCCAACATTTTGGCAATTTCGTCGGGAGTCATGGAGCTTGCAGCCAGTTCGCCCTGGCTGGGGAAATCCATGCCAAAGAAGCAGGGGTGCGCCACCGGAGGCGAAGCGATGCGGATATGAACCTCAAGAGCGCCCGCGTCACGGAGCATGCGGGAAAGAATCTTCAGTGTGGTGCCGCGAACGATGGAGTCTTCCACCACACAGACACGCTTGTTCTTGAGCACGCCCTCGATGGGGTTGAACTTGAGCTTGACCTTCTGTTCGCGCACGTTCTGCGTGGGGTCAATAAAGGTGCGACCCACATAGTGGTTACGGAGAAGCCCAATCTCGAAGCGGATACCGCTAGCCTGGGCATAGCCAAGAGCCGCGGTAGTAGCGCTGTCGGGCACAGAAATCACGATGTCAGCGTCAACAGGGCATTCCTTCGCCAGCTGCTTGCCCATCTTGCGGCGGATCTTGTCGCAGCTCTGTTCAAAAATCTTGGAATCGGGACGGCTGAAGTAGATGTACTCGAAGATACAATGCGCGAGACGGTCCTTGTGAGTAAAGCGTTCGGAGTGGAGACCGTTCTGGGTAATAGTCAGGAATTCGCCAGGCTGGATATCGCGAACGTAGTTCGCCCCCAAAAGATCAAAGGCGCAAGTCTCAGAGGCCACGCACCAGGCCTTGCCCATACGGGCGATAGAAAGCGGACGGAAGCCGAAGCCGTCGCGGGCCACGTACATGGTGTCCTTGCTGATGAACACGAGGCAGAAGCTGCCCGTAAATTTCGTGATGGCCTTCTTGATGGCCTCGCCCAAGTCATCAGCTTCGGTGCGGGCGATTTCGTGAAGTAAAATTTCGGAGTCGGAGGTGGTCTGGAAAATGTGTCCCTCACTTTCCATCTCGGCCCGGAGTTCGTTGGCGTTGGTGATGTTGCCGTTGTGGGCTACCGCAAGCTGGCCCCACTTACAACTCACCAAGATGGGCTGGGCATTGGCTAGAGTGGACGCCCCTGTAGTGCTGTAACGGACATGGCCGATACCTGCAAAGCCCTGAAGTTCGTCAATATTGTGTTCTCTAAGGAGTGTTGATACAAGCCCCATGGACTTGCGAACACGAACCTTGTCTCCGTCGGTCACGGCAAAGCCAGCACTTTCCTGACCGCGGTGCTGCAGGGCATAAAGCCCCATGGCCACATTGCGGACGACATTTTCACCATTGTAAATGCCGATAACACCGCATTCTTCATGTAATTCTTCGAGCATAACGCCTCTTCGGAATGATTGTCTCCCCTACCTCAAGGGTCATAGCCCACCCGTTCGGGTGCAAGCAGGGAAACGGCCGCCACGGGCCAGCAAAAAATATGCCATTTTTTACGTTTTTGGGCTAAAAACGGGGATTACGGGAAAACCGCCGACAAGGTTGCTATAGTCTTCCGCAGTATACTTTACAATTTTTGTAAAGCAATTAGCCAAAAATACAGAAAATGTAAAAGATTTGCCGTTTTTAGGCGAATTTCGCAAAAATTTTTCTTTTTTTATGCCTTACCAATGCATTCGCATAATGCTAGTTTTTGGTTCCGATGAAAAAATCGGAATCCATCGAGGCACTCATGAGTACCGCCGTTGCTAGCCACTCGCAACGGAACCAGGCGACTCTCCCCGGGCATCTGATTTTCATTCCTGTCTTTAAGGTTTTCAATTGTTTGGCAAAAGCTTCTGGCTTTTGCCTTTATTTTTATACAAACATCATTCCAGATTCCGGCTCGATGGCCGGAATGACGCAGGTGGATAATGACTGATAGATTCAACTGGAAAGCGAAACGCGAGAAGAAAGCGTTCTTGGCATTGGCGGATGGAACCGTCTTTAGGGGCTATGCCTTCGGGCAGGCAAACGATACCGTCGGCGAAGCGGTGTTCAACACCGGCATGGCGGGCTACAAGCAGATTTTGACAGACCCCTCCTACGCGGGCCAGTTCGTGGTGTTCACCACGGCCGAAGTCGGCGCCTATGCGGCGAACCTCGAGAAGTCCGAATCCCGCGACGTATTCCTGAACGGAATTGTGGTGAACTCGCTGGACGATGTTTCCAGGGAAATCGGTGAAGAAAGCCTGCACGACTATATGCTCGCCCACAAGAAACCGGGCATCGCGGGCGTGGACACCCGCGCCCTCACGATACACCTGCGCGACAATGGTGCCCAGAAAGCCTACCTCCACGTGGACGGCACCGAGATGAGCGAAGCCGACGCGATTGCGAAGGCAAAAGCCTGGGAAGGCCTGGATGGCCAGGACTACGCCAGCAAGGTGAGCGACCCGAAGGGCTACGAGTTCAGCACCGATGGCGACTTGAACGTGGTCGCTCTTGATTTCGGTATCAAGACGAACATCTTGAGGAATCTCGCCGCGCAGAACATGAAGGTGACGGTCCTCCCGATCAACGCCACCTACGAACAAATTATGGCGAAGAATCCGGATGGTGTATTCCTCTCGAACGGCCCTGCCGACCCGAACAGCCTCCCGCAAGTGGCGGCAGTCGTAAAGCAGCTTTTGGGCAAGGTTCCGCTGATGGGCATTTGCCTTGGCAACCAGCTTTTGGGTCTTGCCCTCGGCGCGAAGGTTTCCAAACTCAAATTCGGCCACCACGGTTGCAACCATCCAGTAAAGAACTTGAAGACCGGCGCCGTGGAAATCACGAGCCAGAACCACAACTACGCCATCGAGGAATCCAGCCTCCCCGCGAATGTGGAAGTCAGCCACATCAACCTGAACGACAACACCGTCGAGGGCATTCGCCACAAGGAACTCCCCGCGTTCAGCGTGCAGTACCATCCGGAATCCGCTCCGGGTCCGAACGATTCCTACTACCTGTTCGATGAATTCAGACAAATGATTCTTGACTTTAAATCTGGAAAGAACAGTGCGGGTAAGGAATGCGCCGGGGAGGTGAAAAATGGCTAAGGCAACCGCAAAGAAACAGACCAAGTACATCTTCATTACCGGCGGCGTGGTCAGCTCCCTCGGTAAAGGCATCACCTCCGCATCGCTGGCACTGCTCCTCAAGAGCCGCGGCTACAACGTGTTCATGCAGAAGCTCGACCCGTACCTGAACGTGGACCCGGGCACCATGAGCCCCTACCAGCACGGCGAAGTTTTCGTGACCGACGACGGCTACGAAACCGACCTTGACCTGGGCCACTACGAACGCTTCGC
>CACZII010000107.1 GCA_902781185.1 Fibrobacter succinogenes | reverse complement strand
GGTCTGAACATCGGCATAATGCACATTCCACTCAAAAGGAGAACCCTCGAGACCCGCAATAAGGTTCTCGTAGATAAAGGTGTCGTTGGGGCAAGTGGAGATTCCGAGGGAAAGACGCATAAGGGTGTGGGGTGTGGGGTGTGACTAGTGGTTATTCGAAATTGAAAATGAAAAATGAAGAATGAAAAACGAGATAAAATAAATCATTTTTAATTCTTCATTTTTAATTCTTCACTTATTTTACGTCTAACAATAAATCAAGAACAGATTGCTTAAGAGCGGTTAAGGCACGAGGAATGTCCCAGCTCGATTCGATTCGTCGCGGTCAGTCGCCATGTTGCTTACGGCACGGAACTGGTAGCCGGACACACCGAAAGCCTTGCAAACGGCAAAGAATGCGGCCCCCTCCATGCTTTCCACCTGAATCTGGAAAGTGGATTCCCGGCGGTTCCCTAGGTATTGCGTTCCCGTGCAGCAGTTGACAGTCCCGCCGGCCGCCTCAGGGACAGCCGCAAGGCATAAGGGCAAGTCACGAGGAGAGGCCCCCTTGTAACAAATCTCCTTGGAGACCAAGGATCCCCACGGAATAAAATGGCCATCCCTGCTTTGGGCCCCCATATCGGCTATAACTTCGGTATCAACACGGACTACATCGCCTAACTGGAGCCCGCTATTCGGATACGCACCGCATATCCCCAACAGGAAAGCCCTTTCATATTTTTTCTGGCTGAAAAAACGGGCCAGATTAGCGGAAAAATCCACAGCTCCAATCCCAGCAATCCCCGCATCCACGGAAGGCTCGATCAACGCTGGAGTGGAAGAGGCCACCACCGCAGATATATTCTTGAAAAAAAAGTTGAATTCTTGCTTAGACGCAAAGACTAACAGGGTTCCTGCCATAAGGCCTCCGCAAAAGCTACTCCAACTTTTCGATAGCGTCCTTGAATTCCGCTTCCAGTTCGCTTACGCGAGCAAGGTCCAGGTCCCAGGGCTTGTCCACCTCACAACGAGAAACTGCCACGGCTGTGGCCTTGACAAGGCATTCCTCGAAACTCATGCCTTCGCCATCGGCATAAAGCCAGCCGGCAAAGAAGGAATCTCCAGCACCGATATTGTTTTTCATGGTGATGGTAGGGGGCTGCAGCTGCATGCCTTGGAATTTCTTTTCTACAAAGCGGAACGCACGGACCGGGGAATCGCCATCGGTCACCACCAGATTCTTGATGGGGAGGCGTTCCAGGACAGCAGTGGCCGTCATCTTCCAGAACTGGGGACTAGAAGTAACTTGCGGGATTCCGAGACGGGTCAAAAGTTTGCAGTACTCCTGCATGTTGATTTTCAGGAGTTCTACGCCCTTGGAAAGCCAGGTGTCAATGCCCTCAATAGCATCGATAAACACACGCTTGCCTGTAAAGTCCAGGGCATTAATCTTCTCTACATCAAAGTCCTGTGGAAACGAACCGCAAAGGGCCACGCATTGGGTAGAAGTCCAATGTTCATTCAGTGTCTGGAGAAAATCCTCGTTTTCGTTACCAGACAACACAGGAGAAGGCTCTATCAGTTCCGTTGTAGTTCCACCACTTACGATTGTGGTACAAATGCGGGTGGGTTCTTTTATCCAAACAGGAGCCTGCTGGATTCCACAAGCAGACAGCTCATCAAAAATCTTCGAACCATTCTCAGCGCCCAAGAAATGCATCAGCAGAGGAATTCCACCCAGATGCTGCAAGACACGGCCACAGTTCACGCCCTTGCCCGAAGCATATTCCTCGACCTTACCGATACGATGAACGTCGCCAGGAGTAAACTTGTCCAAGAAGAACAAGCGTTGCCAAGCGGGATTGAGACCGAGGATAAGGATTTCTTGAGCCATAATAAACCTAGAAGTTCACCTTGTAGAACTTGCGCTTACCCACCTGGACAACCAGCTGGTCTGCGCCCTTGATTTCAACTTGGGACTGCGGATCGGCGAGCTTTTCGCCCGCAATCTTCACGCCGCCGTTCTGGACCATGCGACGGGCTTCGCCTTTGCTTGCAAAGGCCTTGATTTCAACGAGCAGGTCCAGGGCACCGTAGGTGCCGGCCGCCACGCTGCATTCTGCCGCATCGCTGGGAATGGCATTACCGCTATGGATTTCACGTTCCTTGGCAGCGGCGGCCTCGGCGGCGTCTGCGCCATAGTACTGCGTCACGATGTCAATAGCCAGACGATGCTTGGCATCATTGGGGTTCATCTTGCCCGCGGCAATGTCGGCCATCATCTGCTTGATTTCTGCAAGGGGAACGTTGGTGAGAAGTTCAAACCAGTTTTCCACAATGCTGTCGGCCAGACTGTAAATCTTGTGGTACATCACGTCGGCAGGTTCGTTCAGACCGACATAGTTACCGATGGACTTGGACATCTTGACCTTGCCGTCGGTACCGAGGAGAATCGGCATAAAGAGACCGATCTGCGGTTCCATGCCTTCGAAAAGCTGCAGGTCACGACCGCGAAGCACATTGAACTTCTGATCGGTACCACCCAGTTCCACGTCGCTCTTGATAGCCACAGAATCATAGCCTTGCATCATGGGGTACATGAATTCATGCAGGCTGATTGGGGTGTTTGCTGCATAGCGGTTGTGGAAGTCTTCGCGTTCCAGCATCTGGGCCACGGTAAACTGGCCCATGAGTTCGGTCACCTTGCTGAACGGGAGTTTGGAGAACCATTCACCATTGTAGTGAATTTCAACCTGATCGCGGCGAACCACCTTAAAGAACTGTTCCTGGTATTCCTTCGCGTTTTCAAGAACCTGTTCGTGACTGAGGCGCGGACGAGCCTTGTTGCGGCCACTGGGGTCACCAATCTGGGCGGTGTAGTCACCCACGATAAGCACCACCGTATGACCCAAGTCCTGGAACTGGCGGAGCTTGCGCATCACGACGGTGTGACCGAAATGAACATCCGGAGCCGTGGGATCTACGCCCATCTTGATGCGGAGAGGCACACCGGTATCATAAGACTTCTGGAGTTTCTTTTCGAGTTCATCTTGCGGTACAACATCGATAACACCGCGCATCAAAATATCAAGCTGTTCTTTTACAGGACGGAATTGCATTTTTTCTCTGTGGTTAGGACTATTTTTCAACGGGGAAATATAGAATTAGTAGATGGCAGAAAAAAGGAAAAAAGAGTTGATAGTAAGGAGTAGACGATAAAATTGAGAGAATTTAGGTAAGGATGATATTTTTAACTCGTTATTCTACGATACGAAGACCATCTATCTACTTTGCGAAGGAACCCAAGTCGATTCCAAGTTGGTTTATTTTGTATGTAAGAATACGCGGAGTCGTAGAGAGGCTTCGCGCCGCGGCAGCGACTTTGCCCTTGGAGCTTTTGAGAGCATCGCAAATGATGTCTTTTTCATAAGCTTCCACCATGCGCTTAAGGTTTCCATTCACGGGAGTACCGCTGGTTTCAGCGGTCTGGAGTGTGGTCGGAAAATGGTGCGGGTAAATGACATCTTCGTCAGCCACAAGTACCGCACGTTCAATTCCATTCTCGAGTTCACGCACGTTTCCAGGCCACGGGTAGCTCATAAGCATGTTAATGGTGGTACGCGCAAGCCGGCGTACATTCTTGCCCACGATGCGGCAGTAATGCTCCACAAAATGGTCGGCAAGCAACACGATGTCTGTCTTGCGGTTTCGAAGTGGCGGTACGTAAATCGGGAAAATATGCAGCTGGTAATAAAGATCTTCGCGGAAGCTTCCCTCCTCCACCATCTGCTGCAAATTCTTAGTGGTAGCCGCAATCACGCGGACGTCTACTTTTTTGGATATGCGGGCACCAATGCGTTCAACTTCGCCATTCTGCATCAAGCGCAAAAGTTTTACCTGAAGGTTCGGAGAAAGCTCCCCTACTTCATCCAAGAACAGCGTGCCTCCCACCGCCTGTTCTATACGACCCGGGGTCTCAGCAAACACACCCACAAGAGCACCCCGCACACTACCGAACAATTCGCGGTCTAAGACAGATTCCGGCATGGAGGCGCAATGGACTCGGACAAATGGACCCATACTGCGATCAGAACGATAGTGGATAGCTTCTGCCACCAAGCCCTTGCCAGTACCGACCTCGCCCACAATGAGTGCGGGAAGCGGACTTTTTGAAACTTGATCTATCTGCGCATACACGCGCTGCATCTCGCTGGAACGTCCAATGATGTTGTCGGGCTGGAAGCGGTCCTTGAGTTCCAGCGTCAGGCGTTCGTTTTCGGCCTTCAAGAGCTCGTTCTCTTCGCGTGCCTCGCGGCGGAGTTTCACAGCCGCCGCAAGCATCTGCGCGATAATTTCTAGCAGGCGCAATTTTTCAGGCAGTTCTTCTTCTACCGGGCTCTGCACGTCAGCACTGAAAGCACCAATGACCTGGTGCTCCATAATCACGGGTACACAAAGGAACGCCTTGTCTTCGGTCTTACCACGTCCTGTACGATCGAGAAAGTCTGGGTCCTTGGCAACAGAAGGAATAATAATCGGCTTGCCGGTCTCCACGACGCGACCCGTGATGCCCTCGCCCACCTTGTAACGGCCCTTGCGAGCCTGGCGGCTACTTAGGCCCTCCGCTATTTCAATGGAAATCTCGCCCGTGTGGCGATTGTAAAGCGTGAGGGTCGCATGCTCCACGCCCATCGTAGATTCCACCACCTGCAAAATCGGATGTGCGACGCTTTCGAAATCCAGCGTCTGGTTCAAAATGGAGCTGATCTTGTAGAGCAGCTCCAGTTCTAGAATCTTGGATTGGGAGGTGGGCATGGGTGCCTACCTTATGGCCTATTACTTAAGCGCTTCCTGCACGAGGGAGGATGCGCGCTTGGCGTCGAAACGGCCCTTGACCTTCGGGGAAAGTTCCTTCATAATCTTGCCCATGTCCTTCGGACTGGAAGCTCCGGTTGCCGACTTGATTTCGGCGATGAGGGCCTTGACTTCGTCTTCGGTCATTTCGGCGGGCATGTACTTGCGGTATAGAGCGATACAGGCTTCTTCAGCAGGAATCTTGTCCATGAAGCCACCCTTCGTAAGGATGTCGATGGCCTCTTGCTTTTGCTTGACGCTACGGGCAAGAACGTCCACGCACATTTCGTCAGTGATAGTTTCTTCGATCTGGGCCGGAGTGGCACCATTCTTCATGGCCTCGTTCTTGATGTCGGAATGGAGGGTACGGAGCGTTCCGAGGGTTTCGGAATCGTGAGCCTTCATGGCGGCCTTGACATCGTCCTTGATCTTTGTCAGCAATGCACTACTCATTTTGAACCTCGGGCGGTTTACGCCCCGCTCCTGGCGTCTTGGTTAAAGCTCTAAAACACGCAACGAGCCACCGGTGGTGGACCGGCGACTCATTTCAAATCAAAACCCTTCAAACCGCTACAATTAGTAGAGGCGCTTGCGATTCTGGTCAGCGATTTCCTTAAGGCGCTTGCGACGGGCAGCAGTTTCGATACGCTTCTTCTCTTCGGAGGGCTTTTCGAAGCGCTGGCGCTTCTTGACATCGGAAATGATGCCGTTCTTTTCGCAGGACTTGGTGAAACGCTTGAGAGCGCGTTCAAAAGGTTCGTTGGACTTAACAATTACACCGATCACGATGATCCTTTGGTTGAGTGGTAATTCGTTTTTGGATAGCCAAATATATTTAACTCCCCGAATTTCGTCAAGGGAAAGGGCATTTTTGCACATTTTCGACATTTATAACTTGCGGATTATCAAAGACTTATGTATATTATGGCAAAACATGACCAAAAGATTACTTTTGGTGATTTTAACAAGAAAAACGGAGATTTCAATGAAATCACTCTCGATTTCCACACTGATTACCGCAGCTTTCGCCTGCTTTATGCTGACTGCCTGCGAAAGCGGCGAGGAGGACATCGTCCCCCAGATGACCATCAATACGTAATCCAGGTCAGTATCCAATCCTCCAAGAAGGCTGCCGACGCCATCGTCAAGAAGCTGGCGGACCAGGATATCGAGGCCTATGTCGTGGAAGTTGAAAATCCGGGAGAACTGGAAGGAACGTTCTACCGCGTCCGTATCGGTTATTTCTCCACAATTCAAAGAGCCCAGGCCTATGGCCAAGATGTTTTGGCCCAATTGAACTTCGGTTGGTGGGTTGACAATAGCAACAACGACGAAGTCGGCAAGCCAGGCTCTGACGACAGTTCCATGGAATCTGCTCCTGCTGCACAGCCTGCTCCTGCACCGGCACCTGCACCGGCTCCTGCTCCCGCACCGGCTGCTAAGCCTGCCCCCCAGCCTGCCGCTGCTCCGGCTCCGGCCGCTAAGCCTGCTCCCGCACCGGCTCCGGCTCCTGCACCGGCCGCTAAGCCTGCCCCCCAGCCTGCCGCTGCTCCGGCTCCTGCCGCTAAGCCTGCTCCCGCACCGGCTCCGGCTCCTGCACCGGCTGCTAAGCCTGCCCCCCAGCCTGCCGCTGCTCCCGCACCGGCTCCGGCCGCTAAGCCTGCTCCTGCACCGGCTCCTGCTCCCGCACCGGCTGCTAAGCCTGCCCCCCAGCCTGCCGCTGCTCCGGCTCCAGCCGCTAAGCCTGCTCCCGCACCAGCTCCGGCTCCCGCACCGGCCGCTAAGCCTGCCCCCCAGCCTGCCGCTGCTCCGGCACCCGCTCCAGCTGCTAAGCCTGCTGCTCAGCCTGCCGCTGCTCCCGCACCGGCTCCGGCCGCTAAGCCCGCGGTTGATGACGATTGGGAATAAGTTTTTTCGAAGTTTTTCTTGTAGGATTCCGCGGCCCCGTCCGCGGAATTTTTTTAACGCTATAATTCTAAATTTGACAACATGCCTACTAAGAAGCCCAAAGTTTTCGTTGTCCACTTAGGATGCGCTAAGAACCAGGTCGATGCAGAAAACCTAGTCGGAGAAATGCTGCACGCCGGTTTTACCACCTGCGACACAGCCGCCAAGGCAGACTACATTTTGGTGAACACCTGCGGTTTCATTGAAGCCGCCAAGGAAGAATCCATCAATGCGATTCTTACACAGATTAACGGAAAGAAGCCGAAGCAGAAACTGATTGTGTCGGGTTGCCTTTCGGGCCGTTACGGCGACGAGTTGGTGAAGGAACTGCCCGAAGTGGATTACTGGGTAGGCACGTACAAACCGGGCGAACTTTTGAAGAAGATGGGCATTGTTGCCCCGCAAACTTGCAATGCCGAAAACCTGCCGCGCATGAACTTGGGCGGATTCAAGCACCACGCTTACCTGAAGATTGCTGAAGGCTGCAACCGCCGTTGCGCCTACTGTGCCATTCCGCTGATTCGCGGCAAACAGGTTTCTCGTAGCATCGAAGACATCGTTGAAGAAGCCAAGGAACTTGAAAAGCAGGGCGTTCAGGAAATCACGCTCATCGCACAGGACACGACCTACTTCGGCCGCGAAAAGGGCAAGAAGGGCGGCACACTCGCTCAGCTTTTGAAGGCGATTCTTGACAACACGAACATTCCATGGATACGCACGCTTTACTGGTACCCGATGTTTGTGGACGACGAACTCTTGGACCTGATGGCAAACGAGCCGCGCCTTGTAAAATACGTGGACATGCCCATACAGCATGCCAGCGACAATGTGCTTAAAAACATGAAGCGAAACTACCGCAAGAAAGAACTTGTGGATATTTTGCACAAGATTCGCGAACGCATTCCGGGAGTTACGCTGCGCACCACGGTACTTGTGGGATTCCCCGGCGAAACCCACGAAGACTTTGAAGAACTGATGGATCTCTTGGAAGACATCCAATTCGATCACTTGGGCGGATTCGTGTTCAGCCCCGAAGAAGGCACGCCCGTGATGGAAATGGACTTGCCCGCCGTCGACGAAAGCGAAGCCCGTGCAAGGCTCGACGCCGTGAACGATTTGCAAGAAGAACTCGACGCCGAACACGCCGAGGCGATGATTGGAAAGACAGTCCGCATTATCATTGACCAAATTGCCGAAGAAAGCGAATACCACTTCTACGGACGCACCGAAGGTAACTCCATGGAAAACGACGATATCGTGAAGGTGCTCGAAGGCGATGCCGACGTAGGATCATTCCGCGATGCGCTGGTGGTAGACGCCGAACCGCATGAATTAATCGTGAAATTACTGTGACCTTCCACCAGCACCAGCTTTTTTACTATCTTTGTTGCACTTGCTTGTGTAGCTCAGTTGGATAGAGTGCTTCCCTCCGAAGGAAGAGGTCGTGCGTTCGACTCGCATCACAAGTATGAAAAAGGTCGGCGAAATGCCGACCTTTTTAAATTTCACACACGCGTATTAGCGACCAGAACGCTCGCGTTCTTTTTCGCGCTCACGACGGCGCTTTTCCGTGTCATCCGGGAAGAGTTCGGGGAGAGCATAGCCAATGGCGATACCGAAGACGATACCCGTCTTGTTCATGCCACCTTCGTTCACGACCCTAGTAACCCATTTCTTTCTAACCTTGTCGTACCTGAAGCTGACATTGTCATCCTTGGGTTTGCCCAATTCAGGAGCATAATACATACCGATAGAGAACTGCAGGAAATACCATTCATTTGTCAGGTAGGTGATAAGGGCGTCAAACTGAACACCGTCCACCTTGATTAAGGGACGAACTCCACCTTCGGGCGTTACGTCATGGTCAAAGTAAACCGTACCATACGACACGGAAAGACCAAGGTGCAACGGGTTCTTCGGGAAGAGGTAATAGTTCAAACCAACCTTGTATCCCGTACCGCCTTCGAGTTCGATATCATCGAAGTCCGTATCAGTGCCCTTGGGCAAGAAACCATACGATCCATAAAGGCCAATATGCCAACGGGTGATATATTCGACACCCGCACCGAAGCCCATACCCATACCCGTTTCACCCATAAACGGGTAACGAGAACCCATACCGATTTCCAGCATCAAGCGGTCTTTGAGCCAGTCACGACGGCGCAGAGAGTTTGCATATTCGTCAGCACGCTGATCTTCTTCAAACTTCTTACGAGCTTCCATGTCCTCTCTTTTGGAGCGGCTCATGCGGGAATCTTCTTCAGCATCCTCAAATTCATCGTCCGAACCAGCACTGGCAGACTCCGCAGGAGCGGCAGCCTCGGTATTCTCAGCAGAAACAGCCCCAGGGTCATTATCAAAATCATCAAACTCGTCGGCCCAAGCAAGGAACGCCGTCAGGCACAGAGTCAAGCACACTTTTTTAAACATTAAAAGCCTCTGATTAGTAAATCGCTTTTGGAATATAACTTATTTATCGCTTTTTTTCTATTCCATTCGTGTAAAAAATGCTTTATTCTCGTTAAAAATCGCGAAATCAGCTCTATTTTGCCACAAAAATTCATTCCAATTTTTGCAATTTCGCCTTTATGGAACCTAGGGCGATTTCGCACTGCATGAGTACAGGAAGCCGGCGATCGTCATCGGTCAACCAGATGAAGATTCTCCCCTTGGAATTGAAAATACCGTCACCATCCAACATGGGCTCCACTTTTATGGTGTTGAACGTACCGATATCCGTTTTCAGGGACTCCTTGCCATGAACCACCACTTTAAGTTCGTACCGTTTTTTTCCACTAACCGCCGAAAAACGGCTGGTATCCCCAACCATCAGTGGCATCGTGCGAACCAGATAAAACGCCGACATGATACTATGTTCCATTCCTTGGATGGCGACAGCCGTATCGGCAGAGCGCTTGACTTTGCGTGTTTTCATATCGGTGAATACCGTGTCCGAAAGCCAAGCTTTCTCACCCTTACGGTCAAACCTGATAACAGATTTGTTGTGGTATGTTCCCTCATGGAGCTGCTTGCGGAACACTTCGGTCATTAGTCCCTTATTGCGCACACGGGTGTAGATGGTATCTGCAACGGGGTAAATCTTGTTGATGGTCTTGTTGCCCGTCGCGTAAGTCAGGAATTCAGTCTTGTTGTCGGCGATAGGCTTGACTTCAAGCGTTGCATAGCCTGCCGTAACGAAGCCCCAGCTCAAACTGAAAGTCAGCTTTTCGCCATTCATCCAAGGAGCTTTCACCTCGGGGAGATTCGGCTCGCCGGCAAAGGACGCGGTCACGAGGAATGCCACAAACAGGATTAATATACGTACTGAACGAGAGAGCATAAAAAAGAATGTGTGATGAGTAATGTGGGATGTGGGGTGCAAAGACTCTAATTACACATTTCACACTCCACACTACACATTGTGTTAGCCTTCGATGTCTCCGAGGCCCTTGCGGTAAGCGACGAGCTTTTCGCGGACGCTTGCATCAGAGAGGGCAACGATGTGGACGGCGAGGAAACCGGCATTCTTGCCGTTGCCGATGCCGACCGTGGCCACCGGGATTCCCGGGGGCATCTGCACGATAGAGTGCAGAGCATCGACGCCGTTGAGCGGGCCGCCGGCGCAGGGCAGACCGATAACGGGAAGGATGGTGTGCCCTGCGAGCACGCCCGGAAGGGCTGCAGCGAGGCCAGCAACACCGATAAGGACCTGGAGGCCTCGCCCGGCGGCTTCGCGAGCATACTTCGCGGTGGCATTCGGGGTGCGGTGTGCAGAGAGGATGTTGTATTCCCACGTGATGCCGAACTGGTCGAGCACCGCGGTGATCTTGTCTACAGTTTCCTGGTCGGACTTGCTACCCGCAACGATACCGACCTTAGCATTCGGAACTTCATTAATCTGCATTTTAAGCTTCCTTATTTTGCGAGTCTTGCAAGGCCCTTCTTACCGATGTCCTTGCGGTAGAACTTGCCTTCGAACTGAACCTTTTCGCAAGCGGCGTAAGCGATGTCCAAGGCTTCTTGGAGCGTTGCACCGTGACCGACCACGCCGAACACGCGGCCACCGTGAACACGCGGCCACCGTTGGTCACCAGCTTGCCGTCGACCATCTTGGTACCGGCATGGAGCACCTGGGCGCCATTCTTTTCGGCTTCTTCGATACCCGTGACAACCTTGCCCTTTTCGTAGGAGCCCGGATAGCCGGCGCTAGCGAGCACGACGATAGCGGAGCTGCCCTTCGGGGCCTTCGGGGCACCGAGCTTGGCAAGTTCGCCCTTTTCAGCAGCATCAAACAAGGCGAGCACGTCGCCGTCGTAGAGTGGGAGCACAATCTGGCATTCGGGGTCACCGAGGCGGCAGTTGTATTCCACGACCTTCGGGCCCTTCGCAGTCACCATGATGCCCACGTAGAGCACGCCCGTGTAGGGCTTGCCTTCGGCGGCCATGCCCTTGAGGGTCGGTTCGATAATCGTCTTTTTCACCTCGTCGAGGAGAGCGTCCGTG
>CACZII010000106.1 GCA_902781185.1 Fibrobacter succinogenes | reverse complement strand
GCCACCGGGATGTTTTCAAGACCGTGCTTCTTGCAAGCCTCGGTCAAGCCTTCGTCACCGTCAAACGGCAGGTCCGGAATGATGCAAGCAGAAACACCAGCGTCCTTGCACATCTTGACAAAGTTCTCGATGCCCGGCGTAAAGGCGAGGGAACCGTAAGTCATGATGTAGATGGGCGTTTCAGGGTGGCGTTCGTGAATCTGCTTCACGATGGCGAGGCCCTGCTTGGTGGAATAGCCCTTGTCGAGAGCAATGGTCGAAGCGGTCTGAATCGCCGGACCGTCTGCGCTGGGGTCGCTGAAGGCCAGCTGGATTTCAAGGATGTTGGCGCCACCCTTCACAAGGGCATCGGCAATAGCGATAGAAGTTTCAGCGTCCGGGAATCCGGCAATAAGATGAGACATTAAGTTCATAGTGGTAATTCTCTTTATAAAGTTCAACTACGTCATGGCGGAATCCGCCATCTAGATTCCGGGTCCCCGGATCGAGTCCGGGGCAGGCTCTACCCGGAATGACGTTTGTTATTTCTTATTCATAATCTCCGCGTCGTGGATGTCCTCGTTGTTTTCGAGGCGCTTGAGTTCCGCCTTCAGGAATTCCTTCCACTTTTCGGGGCGGAACACCGGACTCGTGATAAAGATGTCCTTGTCGCCGCGGCCACTCATGTTGATGACCAGCGCCTTGTCCTTCGGGAATTCCTTCGCAATCTTCATAGCGGCAGCCCCTGCATGGGCGCTTTCGAGAGCAAAGAGAATGCCTTCGTTCCTTGCAAAGAACTTAACCGCTTCAAGAGCTTCCTTGTCGAGGATCGCCGTAAACTCCACGCGGCCAGATTCGCCGAGAGCAGCGAGCTGCGGGCCAATTCCCATGTAGTCGAGACCCGCAGAAATGGAGCGCGTCGGCATGGACTGGCCGTCTTCATCGATGAGGAAGCGGCTCTTGTAACCCTGCAGAATGCCTTCGCGGCTGGCGTTACCCGTCATGCGTGCTGCATTTTCACCCTTGTTTGGGCCGATACCACCGGCTTCTGCACCAATCAGGCGTACGTTCTTGTCTTCGATAAACGGAGTGAACACACCGATGGAGTTGCTACCGCCACCCACGCAAGCGACAACGGCTGCGATGTCGATGTTGCGTTCAGCGGCCTGGCGCTTGACTTCTTCACCGATGATGGACTGGAAAGTACGAACGATATCCGGGAACGGAGCCGGGCCGAGAGCAGAACCCAGCACGTAGTGGGTGTTCTGGAAATTCGTAGCCCAGTCGCGCATGGCTTCGTTCACGGCATCCTTAAGGGTGCGGGCGCCGCTGGTAACCGGTACGACCTTGGCTCCGTACATTTCCATGGTGGCCACGTTGGGCTGCTGGCGACGAACGTCCACTTCACCCATGTAGACAACGCATTCAAGGCCCAGCTTGGCGCAGGCTGCTGCGGTGGCAAGGCCGTGCTGACCAGCACCCGTTTCGGCGATAATACGGGTCTTACCCATCTTCTTGGCCAAAAGGCACTGGCCGATGGCGTTGTTAATCTTGTGGGCACCCGTATTGGCAAGACGCAAAGTACAGCGGCGTTTCGCGGCCAATGTAGTCGCGCTGGATGATACGGAGTTCTTCAAGGAATTCCGGATCGTGGATGTACTTGTTGAAGGCCGCTTCCAGGTCGTCTAGCGGACGGCGGATGATTTCGGCAACATACTTGCCGCCGAACTTGTCAAAGAAACCGTTATTTGAAGTTGTGAGTGTCATAAGTAGTAGGGGTTAGTTTACAGGAACGTCATCCTGGAAGGAGCATCGCGACTGACGGGATCCAGGGGTGAAGTGTCTAGTAAAAGAGTTAGGGGTTGACGATTAATGGTTAGGGTTAAGGGTTAAACGGGTAAAAAATTAAAGGCCTTCGGGAGTCCGAAAGCCTTTTTCAATTCTTGGTTACAAACACTTGATGAAAACAGCAAACCGGACTCTATTTCGTAGAGCCCCACCACCAACGGTTGAAACGGATTACTGCATTCATCTTCATGCGGCAAAATTTAGGAAGTCAAGGCCGCATTGGCAAGGGATTCCTCACAAAATAACACAAAAAATAAGGCGTCGGGAACACCGAGCGCCTTTTTTAAACACTGGATGAAATTGGCAATGCCTAAATCCCTTCTTTGAGAACCTCGTCGATAGCGGCGCTAGCGTCAAAGCGGATTGCCAAATTCATCTTAATGACTTCAATATATATACTAATTCGTTGTCTGTCAATAGGTTATGGCACTGTTTTTGTAAATTTTTTTTGCCCAAAAAACGCAATTTTGGGTCTGTTAAGTCCCATTTGTCGAAAAAATGACTCCTTTTAGCCGTTTTTTGCTTATATTTATGACGACATAGTTTAGAGTTCGCTCTTATTCAGACAGCTGGAAAACGACCAATATTTCATCGTCTAGGAATAAGGCCGATTGCTCGCACCCTGTGGTGTGGGTCGTTTGTGCCTGTTAGACGATTGGGTTACTTGGTCGTTACCTCAGCTGTTTAGGGCACCTGCGATTCCACACCTTTTTTGAGAGCGGAATGAACGCTCAACAAGCGGAGGAAAACATGAAAAGAAACAGTTTTGGGCTTGTCGTAGGCGGCCTTTTAGCCTTAGGGCTATTGCTCATGTCTTGCTCAGGAGAAAACGGCACGGATGGTCGAAATGCGGATCCCGTGAACCTGGATTCGCTGGCGACCGCCGTTCGCGAAGAAGTGACGGAGTCCCTTTGGGATACCCTGTACGCGAAACCGTATGTGGACACAGTTTATAAAATCCTTTTTAAGAACGCTTTCGGTACGGCGTGGATGGATTCCACAAGGCAGGCTTTGGTTGATAGCCTCAAGCAGGCGGATTATGATTCCCTTTATGAGGCGTTATATGACCAGGTATATTATGACATTTACAGCCAAAGTGTTATCAAACAGTTGGATGCCTACAAATGGACCGTCAAAGAAAAGATTAATCTTGCCTTTGCAAACCAGTACCCGCTGATGTACAAGGATTATGTGGGAAAAAGTGGAGAAAAACATCCGGTGCCGATTTCTATAAAGGTTCGCAACACTTGCCCTACTTCTATATCAATCTTTGATGATGATCCTTGCGATTGGAAGAAAATTATGGTCAAGGCCTGGATTCCTGATTGGACGGATACGGGAACTGTGACCGGATTTGTCAATCCGGACACAACGGATGTTTTTGCACCTCCTTTAACTTTCGACATGGCCAAGGCCGTCAAGCTTACTGCTCCTGAAAAGGTCAACATCCAGATTCAGGCTTACGCCCTTGAAAATGATCACGAAATATTGTTCTATTCTGCTTCTGAACCGACCACGCTTCACCCCGTGCAAGTAAATGGAAGTGAATTGGAAGGGGTGAAAGAAAGAAACAGCTGGTTTGCGGTCTGGGTTACCCCTAATATGGACTCTATTCCGAATATTCTGAATGACCTGAAGAAAAAACTTCCTAATGGAACAGTGAAGGTTTACCAGAAATATAGTGACGATGAAACCATGGCAGAGAGTTCTAAGCGTGTGGTCCAGGCTGTGTATGAAGTTCTGCAGGCAAGAAAAATCAATTATGTGCAGAACGACAAAGTGGGTAGCCTCGGGCAGAAGATAAACTATCCTATAGAAACATTGCGCTTAAAGCAGGGCGTGTGCATTGAAACTGCTACCCTGTTCGCCTCCATTTTGGAGGCTCTCGGAATGCAGGTCTTCATTGTCAATATACCTGAGCATGCCTTTGTGGGTTGGCGTACTGACAAAGACAGCAATACATTGGATTTTGTAGAGACTACGTTGATTGGTGGTACTTCGACATTTGCATATGCCAATAATTCTGGTATTGAAAAATATACCGCGCAGGTTGATGCCGGCAACTTTGAATCAGGTGCGGCAGAACTGATTGATATTGAAGCTGTCCGTGAATACGGGATTATGCCTAACGATATTCCATAGGAGGCTACCGACCGCAGATGGAGCCCTTGTTTTTACAAATATTTAAATTGATGTGATAGATGGAGTCGATATGAAACGGATTTTAGCTCTTTTTGCGGTTGTGTGTTTTTTGGTCGGTTGCGCGAGCAATCCCAATGCACAGTTTTTTTTCAATTCCGAAACAAAAATGAGAGCAGATACTCCGATTACTATCCATATTCCGGAAGACGACACCGGAGTGAGGGGAGAATTGCAGGTGCTTCTACAACAGTCTGGGTACAAGGTGTATTCTCCCATAGCGGCCAAGAAAACGACGACTTTAGACAAGGATAGCAAGTATACGGAAATCAATAGCCTCAAGGAAAAACAGACCTATACACAACAGGAATTTCAGAAGTTTGGGACAACCAACATACTGACAATTTCGGGTACTGGCAAAACCGATGACAAAGGAAACTTTTTTTATGAGACTCTGTTTGCGGAGGTGGCAAGCAGTGAAACGGGAACTATCCTTATGTCCATGAATTACCCCAAAGGTAAGTATAATCCGTCTACCTTGCTGAAGGACCTCGTACGTCGAATGAACCTTTGCATCAAGGAGAACAAATGCGATGAAAAAGCCCAGCAGGGTGAATCAAATTCCAATGCGGGGCTGGGCATAGCGATTGTCGGGGCTATGGCTGTTATCGTTGTGCTTGTTGTTGCTGATTAGGGGAACCTTCTCGATGATTAAGCAAATTGAGTTCTTTACGGTACTTCTCTTCGCTATTTCCTTTTCAATGGCGCAAGAGGAAGGGGATAGCCTTGTCACTTTTTTGACGGAAAATTGTCAAGAAAGTTTTTGTTCATTTGAAGTGCAAATGATAGGAAGTGAGATTCGCCAGATTAATTCCGTAGAACTCCCCATGGGTCTTGATAGCTTGGAACGGTATTTGGATCGTGTGACCGCAGATTCAATACCCTCCCAAGACTCTATTGACATTAATGCGTCTGCTGCTCAAATTCGCCAACATTGTGAGCCGAGTATGCAGTGCTCGACGATAGTTACGTTGCGCAAAAAGAATTTTGCCATTGTAGAATTTAGGACTCCGGAAATTCAGAAACAGGAAATTCAGGAGCAGGAATTACCCAAGGATACCGTAAAACCAGTGCAGGAGCCTGCGGCTTTACCGGAGACAGAGAAAGACCAAAAGCCGAAAAAGGACAGGGTGTTTTATTTTGGTGTTTCTTTTGGATTTGAACAATTCCAAGAAAAGACCGTCGCCAACCATGAGGTCGTGGAGGCAGATGAACTTTATGATCATCTTGGGGCAAGTTTTGGTTTCTTACTGCGTTGGTATTTTTTCCGTTCAGCGAGTTTCCAATTTGGCTTGAATGGTGTTTATCACCATGGTTATTATGGCATAGAGGAAAGCGACTTCAGGATAGGGCGAGGCGCGTATTACTACAGGCACGATGTGACAATTGACTATCATAGTGTAATGGCAGAAATTCCTCTTACGTTCCGTTTGGGAATCCCGTTTGTGATTAGCCCGTACGTGAGTCTAAGTGTTCACGCTCGAAAGCCGATTTATGCCTGGATAGATTACGATGTGGATGTACGTTGGCAGTTGGGTGAACTTTACAGCTACGATAGTAGAGATCGTGAATACGACGATTCTTCCAGTAAACGGGGCCCCTTTAATGAAAGTGATTGGGATTTTTTGGGATATCTTGGTTTTGGCGTCGAACTGACAAGACACCTTTCCATTCAGTGGCAGATGCTTTTGTTTAATGCCATTACCTATACCGACGAAACTGTGAATTATAAGTTGCTCACGGATACGTGGCGGGCTAGTCTAGATGTTGCCTTTTAAGAGGAGAGTGTAATCAATGAAGCGAAAATACATTTTACTCCTTGCAGGAATCATGTTGCTGTCTTTTACTGGCTGTGGTAGGGAAAATCCTTTTAATTTTGCTGAGGATGGTCTTTCGGGTATGGAAAGATCTGCACGGGATGAAAACTCTAGCAATAAAGAGCAGAAAAATGATAATGATGGAAATTATGACGATGATGACAATTACGGCAATGATTATGATGGCCGCAGTTCGTCTTCGAGCAAACGCTCTGTTTCGAGCAGTTCTAGTTACCGATCTAGTAGTTCTGTCAATAGTTCTAATTCAAATCCAATCAGCCAATACGCTTACATAACTACCTCCATGACGTTGAACTTCACATTAACGCATTACAAGCAGCGCCTGTGCAGCATGGAAGGTAAGGGCTCAAAAACATGCAACTATGCCGATGGCGATCCAAAAATTTCATTCAAACTCATATTCATTGAATCCTCTGGGGATTCAACGACATATTCAACGAATGACAAACTCGGGAAAAAATGGTTCTATTATGATGATACGGGCGAATGGGATGGAGAGAAATCTTTTACCGTAGATGTTCCTACATACACACAAAAAATCCGCGTATGTCCAACGGTCCTTGATGATGACTTCGCTTTAGACGACGATATGTCTTCTGGTTATTGTTACAACACCTATAATGTCGGTTTGCTAGGTTATCGTAAAGTCGTTTATCAGTCGGATTACGAAAACCAAAATTGTGAACTCGAATGGGAATGGTACCTCTACTAACGGAGAGTACCTATTGTCGCAAATAACGCTCTCATTTTGTCGTGATTCTTGATGCCGGGGGCGTCTTCCACTCCGCTGGAAACATCAATCAGTTCCGGGTGGAACTTTTCGCAAATTGTGACGACGTTTTCGGGGGTGATACCGCCTGCAAGCCAGAGGGGGATGTCGCCCGCCTTTTCGAGCAGTAAGCTTTCGGGAATGGTCTTGCCCGTTCCGCCGGGAATGCCTTCTACCTTTGCGTCTAGCAAGACGCGGGGCTCGCCGTTTGCACGCAGGGCCGAGACTTGTTCGAAATCTTCGGGTGCACCAACACGGGCCGCGCAATAGTGGGGGAGGCCGGTGTCGGCAGCTGATGGTTCAATTCCGTGGAACTGGACTGCGTCGAGGATGCCTTCTTGCGCAAGCTTGATGGCGGTCTTGCCTTCCTCTGAATTCGGGTCGGTAATAACGCCGATGAGGAGCGGGGCTGGATTCCCTCCCGCGCGGAGCTTGGTCGAGAATGACGTTACAAACGCTTCGGTGGTGAGACGTTTTGTGGTGCTGAAAACAAACCCGAGCATGTCGGCGCCAAGTTCTGCTGCGAGCAAACCGTCTTCTTCTCGCGTAATGCCGCAGATTTTTACGAG
>CACZII010000105.1 GCA_902781185.1 Fibrobacter succinogenes | reverse complement strand
GTGACGAAGATGAGCTCGCTGAGCGGAGCCTCGTCTTTCTTTTGCTGCTTGCGGTAAAAGAGGTATTGGCGACCTTCTTTTTTCAAAATGTTGCGGGCTACCTTTTCTTCGAGGAACTTGCGGAGCGTGCCCTGCGATACGTTGTAACGGGCGGCGAGTTCCTTGGAAAGAGGGAGTGGCTGTGAAGGTTTTAGGTAGCCCTGTGCAAAGTCACGTTCGAAAGCCTTGGCCAGCTTTTCGGAAACCGTCTCGTGAACATAGGGGACCTTGGTCCGTAGGGGAAACGTACCCCAGAAACAGCCTTTTCCCTGGATTTTGCAAATTTTTCCAGCAGATTCAAGCTCGGCGAGCGCCGCCTGCACCGTGCCCGACGAAGCGCCGAAGCTCTTGATCATGGAACGCACCGACGGGAGTCGGTCGCCCACGGCGAGGTTCATGTTGAGCAAAGCTTTGATAATCCGCTGTTTCACGGATTAATAATAAAAAATGTGTATCAAGTGTATCGCAGGCTCAAAAGGTTTCGAGCTTTTTAAGAACATCCTGCAGTTCTTTGGGCAGTGGGCATTCTTGGACGGTGTTCTTACCCTGCCAGGGGTATTCTAGGCGGGAGCTATGCAAGAAAAGACGGTTCAATCCGCATTGTTTCTTGAATTCTCGATTCAGTGCAAAATCTCCGTAGCGGGTATCTCCCAAAAGCGGGTGCCCGATACTGGCGAAATGGGCCCTGATTTGGTGCATGCGACCCGTTTCCAGGTTGATTTTTACCAGGTCGTAGCCGTTGTAGTGCTTCTTGACACTATAGTGGGTAATGGACTTTTTACCGTTCTTATCGTCAATTTGCATCTTGGAACCCTTGGCGTTGTCTGTGCGCGCGAGGGAGGCCTCGATGGTCCCTTTTTCTTTATCAAGGTTTCCTTTGACTAGGGCCAGGTAGAATTTCTTGACCTCGTGTTCACGAATCAGGCGGGTAAGGTCACGCAGGGTATCGCCGTGGAGGGCCACCAGCAAGAGCCCTGAAGTTTCTTGGTCCAGACGGTGGGCGAGGGTGGGTTTAAAGTCCAAGCGTTCCTGCTTGCCCCATTCCCAAAGGTGCTCCACCAGGCTCTCTCCTGGGCGGGTCCCGCTTCCCGGCTGGCTTGGCATGCCAGAAGGCTTGTTCACTACCAGGTAGTCTTCGGTTTCCAAAATGATGTCCAGCTCGCGGGCACCCCAGGCCGATTTCTTTTCGGAGGGGGACTGCTCCTTGCCCCAGCTTGACTTGTTCTTTGCAAAACCCGAGCCTTTTTCATCACTAGCACCTTCAGATTTCAGGTTCTCGTAGATGCAGACCGTGTCGCCTTCTTGGAGCATTTGGTTTGCCTTGCCGACAACTCCGTTGACTCTGACCTTCTTTTTACGCAAAATGGCAAAAAATACGGACAGGGATTCGTCAGGAAAAGCCTTGCGGAGGAATCGGTCAAGGCGCATGTTGGCAAAGTTACGGTCAATGGTACGGGTAATCATGTCTATTTCCTCAAATCCTTTGCATAGTAGGCCAGGCGAATTCCGTCGGCGGCGCTGGTGACGATACCCCCTGCATAGCCGGCTCCTTCGCCCAAAACGAACAGCCCCTGTGTATTGATGCTTTCTAGGGTCGTGTCATTCCGAGTGATGCGCAGGGGAGAACTGGTGCGAGTTTCCGGTGCCACGATGAGCCCTTCCGCTATGAAACCGGGAATTTTCCGGTCAAAGTTCAGGAAACCTTCGTACAGGCTTTGGCAAATTCGCTTGTCCAGCCACTCCCAGGTGTTGGAGGGAACGATTCCGCAGGGATAAGTAGTCTTGGGCAACTTTTTGTCTAGTCTGTGTTCCATGAAGGCCTTGATGGTCTGGGCTGGAGCACTGTAGTTCTTTCCGCCTACGTTGAAGGCGTCTGCCTCTGTTTTTCGCTGGAAATCCAGGCCGCCAAAAAGTTTTTCACTGGCCTCTACGGGAGCCACGATGGCTCCGTTGGCAAAGGGTCCGTTTCGACGGCTATAACTCATGCCGTTAGTGGCGAGGGTCCCAGGTTCCGAAGCGCAGGGCACAAGTACACCGCCGGGGCACATGCAAAAGCTGTAGGCGCTGCTGGTCTTGGATAGGGTAGGAGTGGCTAAAAAATATTCGGCAGCTCCCGTAAGGCGGGTATCTACACCCATTCCCAACTGACGTAAGTTTATCAGATTCTGGGGATGTTCCACCCGCACGCCCATGGCAAAGGCCTTGCTTTCCAGCGACACTCCGCGAGCATGGAGCATTTGGTAAATGTCCCGGCAGGAATGCCCCGTAGCAAGTACAAGGGCTTCGCTGGGCTTCCACGCACCCTGTGGCGTAGCGTCATCTTCAATCTTAATGGCCTTAATCCGTCCGTTTTGGATTTCTACATCGGTCAGGGCGGAATAGAAATGGATATGCCCTCCCAGACGTATAATTTCTGCTCGGATTTGCCTAAGCATCAGTACAAGCCTGTCGGTACCGATATGGGGCTTTGCAAAAGTGATAACGTCCTTGTCGACACCAAAGTCCACCATATCCCGCAGGACTTGTTCCGAGAAGGTGTTGCGGCTTCGGGTGTTGAGTTTTCCATCACTGAAAGCCCCTGCGCCGCCCTCTCCAAATAAAACATTGCTTCTGGCATTGAATTTTCGATCTACGAAGAACCTGCGGATGTCCCGGAAACGTTCCTCTACAGGTTTGCCCTGCTCGTAAAGGTCCACAGAATAGCCTTTACGTAACAGATGGAGGGCAGCCCATAGTCCAGAAGGGCCTGCGCCAATGATATCCACATGTTGGGGCATCTGCATTGAGCCTGCCAAGGCCGTCTCCTTCGGGTCTTTTTTCTTGGGCTGTTCTTCTACAAGCCCCTTGGCGTTGTTACCGAAGGTTTTCAGCTTGTTTTGGACGTCAAAGCGGACATTATAGGACCAGTGCGGATTGCCCTTTCGCCGGCTGTCCAATGAAAAGCGCTCCACCTCCAGATTGAAAATCTGTTCCTGGTGGAGTTTCAGCTCTTTGGAAAGAGCCTCCCGAAACTTGCCCTTTTTTTTTAGGGCAACGGGAAGCTCGTGAAAACAGTAAGAATACATGGCCCTTGCGCCGACGAAAACCTTAGAACACGTAGTTCAGGTTGATACCGCCGTAGATGTCCTTGTATTCGTTGGACAGGTAATCCGGGCGGTAATAGATGGCAGAACCTACATACCAGTCACTGTAGAAGTGCTTGTTGTGGTTGAACCGTAGGTTGAGTTTTCCCAGCACGTCCATTTCTTCTTCGTCGAAATCTTTGTCAGATTCGGTCCATTCCGTAAGCATGTAGCGGAATTGTCCGTTCAAGGAGACGATCATGAAACGGTTCATGAAGGGAATTTCGTATTCGTCTTCTACAGTAATTTCGTCTTCGGTCATTTCATTGCGGACGTATGACTTGAGACGGTAGGTTACCTGGAAATGGTTCTGCATACTTTTGAGGGTGGTGGTGATGCTCAAGGGGTAGCTCTGCTCAAAGTAATCGCCACCGCCGTAGTAATAACCAAGCTTTGCCCAGGTCGTATCTTCAAGGTCCATGTCCAGCTCGTCAATCAAGCTGTCCTTGTGGAACACGGAAGCATCAGTACGAAGAGTCCAACGGCCGTTGATCTTGAACACGGACTGTGCCGCCTTGAAAGAGATGCCGGCATTGATGGTTTGCTTGTAAAGCCTCTCTTCGAACTTGGACGCAAGATAAGGCGCATTGACCGTAGACATATAATCTGCCCAACGTGCAGAATCCACCATGACGGTATCCCCGTTCACGATGGCCATCTTGGGGCCCTTGCCTTCAGTGAAATATTCATCTCTGTAGATGCCGTCTTCTAGCATATAGCTTCCGCGCAAGCGAATCGGACGGTACTGGTCCCTGAATTCCATATTGTAGTTGGCGGTAATCTGCACCTTGGGATTGATGGTAAAGGTGTTGCTGAGTCCGAAATTGTGGATGTATTTTGTGCGGTCGTTGTCCATCTCGTGCTGTTCGAACCAGTCGCTTTCTTCGTCGGAGACAAGCCCGAAATGGGTTCCTTCGGCCAGGCCCGCCAGGTTTTTCTTTCTGCCGTGGGCCGCGTTTTCTACGTTAATCTGGTAGTCCAGTCCAAGGGTCCAGAACTTTTTAATGTCTTGTTCCAGGCTGGCTCCGAATTCGCGGGTGTTGGAAAGCTGGTCGGGGGAGCCTGCGCTATAGAAATCTTCACCGATGTACTTGACGTGGCCAGCGATTCTTGTTCTGTTGATGTTCCAGTTCAAGGAAGCGCCCAAGGCAAAGTTCTGGCTTCCCCAGTGTTGCCCTAGCACGCGGTCGTCATCGCGGTTTCTTTCTTCTTCTTTTTGAATTTTCTTTGCTTCCTTCACCAAATCGTGCAACTTTGCCAGCATTTGATTCTTACTCATGTTGGTGTTGTCACCAAATATTTCTTCAAGTTCTGCATTGGTGAGCCAATCAATTTGGCTTTCATTTTGCATCAATTTGCGTAGAAGCGTATAGCTGGAAGTGTTCAATCCGGCGTTGGAGAAAACCCTATTGATTGCACGTTGACGGACAGCATCGGTTGTGTCGGCACGACCGACAGCGATTTGCCCGTTCAGCTCGATATCACCCGGGAAGAACAGCCAGTTGCCTTCGGCATACATGGTAAATGCTTCCAGAAGAGGATCGGTGGTAAGGGTGCTTGCCTTGGCTCCGTCACGAAGAAGCGGGTCCTCAAGTTCGTCGTTGGCGTAAATAGCGCCCACTTTGGCGTCAAACCTGCGGACCGGGGCCCATTTCAAGAATCCGCCGTAGGCAAGGCGCTGGGCCTGGGCTTCGCCATCATCGATGTAATCGTTATAGAGATAGGGGTGACGGTTGTGGGGAACCAGGGAACGCTTGGCCTCGCCAAAGAAACCTTCCAACTGGACCAGGGGCTGGTCCGCATTGTTTTTGAGCAAGGACAGGGTATATTCGGCACCGAACAGGGGCATGCCCGACATGTAGATTTCTCCGCCCATCATCTGGAAATCACCCAGGTTGACACTGTTGTAGCTATCATTGTAGCGCAGTGTCACGGGGTTCGGGTAGAATCGGTTCCAGGAATCCGATGTGGCATCCATGGTGAACTCGATGGTCTTGCCTTCGGGTGACATCATCAGCACGTAAGCCGAGGCATTTGCGCCAAAGCCAGGCACCTGGAAATAATTCTTGTAGCGGTCGCCCTTGAGAATGGTATCCGTTCCAAAGATTTCGGGAGTGTTGCCGTGGTGGGTACGGGTACGCACATAGTGGTAGTTTCCGCCCAGCATCACGTTTCCAAGGACAGTCCAGCTCTTTTGCATAGAATCAGTGGGGGCTTCAGATTCAAATACCACGCTGGCTTCGTCGGCAGGATTCAGGTTCTTCCGGTCCACACCGGGAACTTCCGGTTCGGGGGGAAGCGTTGCTACGGTTTCTGCAGCCTTGTTGCTGAAATTGGTCTTGTTGTTCTTGGCGGTCTCCATGAGTTCGGGAGCAAGAATTTCCGAAGAGGAAATACCCACCGCATTTTGCTCAATAGCGGTATTGTTCAATTCAATAAGGGTGTTTCCCATATTTACAACGGCGGTTCCGTTGTTCTTGAATTCCGAAGAAGAGACTACCCTGGGCATAGTTGGAGAGGTTCAGGGCAACCTGGTTGTTCTTGAACTGGCAGTCGTTTGCATTGACTGTGGCGTTACGGGCATAAATGCCATATCCGGCGGAGCCTTCCACAAGGGAATTCTGGATTTTCAGATTGCCGTTTTCCACCACGATTCCGTTGGTGGCGTTCAAGATCTGCGCGTTGCGGATTTCGGAGTTGTTTTCTCCGGTAATCACGATTCCGGCCCAATCGCCTGCAGCGGGAGTACTCATGGCAGAGCGGAACACCACGGGGGATGTTGCAGTTCCTGCCACCACTAGCTGGCCCTGGTTTACTGCGAGGGTGCTACCCTTGGTGAATAATATGGTGGTCCCTGGTTCAATGACCAACACCGTATTGGCGGCAACGGACACCGTTCCGTTTACGAGATATGGCGACTTGTCCGCCTTCAAGAAACCGCGGAGCTCGCCCTGGAGTTCTGTGCCTGTCAGTTGAACGTTTTGCGGTTCCGGCGCTGGAGCGGCCTCTGCGATTGGTGCAGGGGAGGCCACGGGGGCTGCTTCAACTGGTGCCGGAGCGGCAACCTGTTCGGCAGGAGCTTTGGCGGGTTCAGGTTCCACAGCTGGTGCGGGCTCTGCAACGGTCTGCTCGGCAGGAGCCGTTGCTGCGGCAGTAGGATCGGCAACTTCGGGAGTAGAAGCCTCGTTTACGGGAGCGGATTCAATTGGCGCAGGAGCCGTTTCCGCAACGGCTGTTTCAGGTACAGGGGCTTGTGCGGGAACAGCAGCCGGAGCCGGAGCAGCCTGTTCGGCAGGTTGTTCTTCTGCCGGCGTTGG
>CACZII010000104.1 GCA_902781185.1 Fibrobacter succinogenes | reverse complement strand
AGCTGTGCGGGTTGTCCATTGGCGCCAACCACCTGAGTCCCCTGGACAGACAATGCGCCGATATCGTCGATGGGTGCAGCTACGGCAAAATTAAGGGCAAAGGCCGAAACCGCAATAATCCTTGTTGTGATTTTCATAAAACACCTCATTCTTATCCCCATCTGGAAAGATATATAAAAATTGATCAAAGCGGTTTACTTGACCGATTTTTGTGAGAAATAACATGCAAAATCTAGGTGTCTAGCGCCGATTCGACTATTTCCATGTTTTCTTCGCAGTATTCCAGCTGTCTGGAAAGAATCTTGATGGCATTGATTTTTCCGCCTAGTTCACGGGTAAAGAGCCGCACGATGTTCCAGAAAAATACGGCGAAATTACGTTTGCCGTCTGCATGGCCCTCGAACAGGCATTTGGCGAAGTGCCTGTATACCAGATAGGCCAACAGGCGGCTGCTTTCGGTTTCGTTGAAATAGCCCTGGTCTTCGATAGGAATGCTGTCGGCAGACGCAGCATCAATGCGGGCCTTGATTCGGGTAAGGGCGTTGTCCCAGGCCGGGCCGAAACTGACCGTCTTGGCGAGAAGCTCATAAAGGTCGCGGGCGTTAGCGAGAGGAGCGAATGGATTTTCGTCTGTTATCCCGAATGCCGTGTAGAGCCTTTCGCTGAATGGTGTAGCGCTATTGGCGAGAGCGCTAAAAATCTGTTCCCGTTCGTAGAGAACCTGGTTCCGGATTTCTCTGTCTTCCTCGTCCAGTTCATCTTCGGGCTCGTCACATTCCTCAGCTGTAAAGCTAAGGGGGCCTTCGGTGGCGAGCAGCAGGCGCACGGCCTCTTCGCAACAGAGTCCAAGCCCCTTCTCCATGATGTCTCCGTAGACTTCCACAAATCGCGGGTGCTCCCGGCAAATCTGGCAGAGGGCGCCTTCTCCAAGGTTCTTGTATATTTCACAGAGGTTGCCTTTGTCAAGGAATGGGCAACGGTCGTGGGGGAGCAACTTGAAGTGCCCGTCTTCGATACTTGCGCGGAGCCTATCGCCAAAAGGGCCTTCCACTTTGCGGTAGGCCCTTTGTGAAGATTCGTCTATGTCTATTTCCCAACCGACACAGCAGGTGTCAGAACATCGGGAGGCGGTGCACTTGAACTGGCTATAAAAGTCGGGCTTGCGGAGGATCATGAACCCGCTATTAGGCTCCCAAGGCTTCGATGGCCGACTTGTACTTTTTGAGACGGAACTTGGTCTTGAGTTCGCGGCGTTCCTGGCGCTGGATGTACTTGTCGTCCATGAGCATGGTCAGGATGGCAGCCTTCGCCTTGGCGGCGACGGGATTGCCTTTGAGGGTCTCCACGAATTTAACGAATTCCTTTTCGCGGGCCTCATAGGTGGCTTGCTCGGCGGGCATGCCCTGGGCCATGAGGTTGCAGCTATATTCGTCGATCCAGCCCTGGTTCTTGTGGTAGGTCATCTTCTGGATGAGCTCCACCATGTCGGCGGGAACGCCCATGGCGATAATGTCTTCGGGTGTTTTTTTGGTAGAAGCCGTCATGAGGTCCTGCAGGATGGCGAGGGTCTGAACCTCTTCGGATTCGCCCTTGTTCTTGAGATAGTCCGCCACGTTTTGCAGAAAGTCGATGTAGGGTCCGCCGGCCTTGTCCTTTTGGTCTTTGTGGACTTCAGCGGCGATTTTATAGGCTTCTTGGTAAGAGAGCATAATGTTCCTTTTTGAGTGTAGAATTTTGGGCGACTTGCGCCATACCCCCAATATATATAATGTGCCGGGAAAAGTGTCACGTTTTTGTTTTATTTGCTCTTTTTTGGAATATTGGCTCTGTCAAGCCATTCCATACACAAAAAACGGCTAGCAAAACTTTCCCAATCCGTCAGCCCGTCCGAAACTGTATTTTCGCCCCTAAATTGTTGTTTTTAGGCTAATTTCTCCATTTTCGGCTTCCACAGCCTTTCTACAGCCATACGACCAGGCATGACAGAGCCATTTTAATAATTCTGTCAAGGAATTATTCTTACACGGGACCTCGGTTAGCAAAAAGACTTTTTTCCTATTCGGAATAAAATTTGGATTTTTAATCAAAACAACGTCGCCACAAAGGCAAGCACGTAAAGAGGCAAATCCCGAGCCTTATCAACGCAAGCAATAGCGGAACCACTGGCATAATGACCTTCGAAAATTCGGCCACCGTCAATGCAGTATTCCGCAGTGCCGCTGGCATAATGTCCCGCATAAATGCGATTGTCCTTTACGCACCATTCCGAAGTGCCGCTAGCGTAATGGCCATTGTAAATGCGGTCCTTGTCAAAGTTTGCGATGGCGGAACCGCTGGCGTAATGGCCCTTGTAAATGCGACCATTGTCAAAGCAATACACAGCCGTACCGCTGGCATAATGACCAGAGTACAAACGGTTATCCGCAAAAGTCCAAACGGCAGATCCGCTGGTATAATGGCCTTTATATATTCTTACTTCTGATGACATAATGCCTCCACAGTCTTCCTGGATTATCCCTAAAATACTTTATTCTTTACGAAAAAGGAATCAAAACATAGCTTTTAAAAAATTCTGTCAAGCCATTCCATACACAAAAAACGGCTGGCAAAACTTTCCCAATACGTCAGCCCATCCGAAACTGTATTTTCGCCCCTAAAATGTTATTTTTAGACTAATTTCGCCATTTTCGGCTTCCGTAGCCTTTCTACAGTCATACGACTAGGTATGACAGAGCCCGCCCCCGAAACCGCAGCCAGAATGCAGTTAACCCGCAGTTTTGGAAAAAATACTGAATGACTTGGCAGAGCCGGAATGTTTAGTGCATCTCTGAGCACTTGTATAGTCTGTTAGTTTTTATTTACATTTACAGAGAAATTAACATAAACCAAGGAGTACGAATGAAAAGGATATGGTCCAAGTTTACAGAAATATGGTCCAAATTTAGAGAACGGGCAATGTCCAGGATGGACAATGTCGAAAACGCCTTTAATTTCCCCGTATCAAGAATTTTTTGGCACATACTTACGATTCTAGGTGTTATCGGGGCCGTTCTTGGCTTGATTGCTGTTCTGTACGGCTTGACTCCTGTGATGAAGCGGAATGTGGAAAAGCCGAATCTTGCGGAACGCCAGGCGGTTGACGTCTCTCAGATGCCCAAATGCGTTGTCAAGAAAAAGACATCGGAAATCCAGATAGTGGAAGAAGAGAAGTGTGCGATGCCTAGGGTGTCTCTGGACGCCTTTGTCAAGGCTTTCCCCAAGGAAAAGTTCACGCAGAACTTGAAGAAACCCCAGAATATTTGCGATGCTAGTGAAGCGGAAGAGGTCAAGGTCTGGAATGACTACTATGAGGAATGGGAAGTCAAGCGCAAGTTCCCCGACAGGTGCTTCGTGTCAGGTGAAGTGGATACCTACTTTGCCCTGGAAATCAGGAAGGTGCTGAATGGCTATTTCCCCTGCGACTCTGTAAACCAGCAGATGGTTGCCAACGAGATGGGCACACACCTGCAGTTCTACCAGGAATCTTCTCGTGGAACCATCATGAAGATTTCTTTCAGGTGGTTGGACCGTCTGAAAACTTTGGATGAGGTGAAGGCGACCTTTGAATTGTGGTCTGTCGTTGATAAGGTTATCGGAAATGCGGATGACGCCTCCATAACGGTGCAGGTGGAAGGCCTGTTCTCCCAGTTGGAAGACTTTATGGAGAAAAATCCGGTGAACGGAGCCGAGATGATGAAGAAGGCGATGGAAGTGGTGAATATCGCCCATGGCCTGAAGCGTATGGATGTGTGGCTTGTCTCCCGTGCCAGCTACGGTGAAATCATAAAGATTTACAACACCTACGATGCTGATGGCCAGCTCCAGATGACTCCGATTTCTGACTGGACACGCGCTACAGACCAGTTCCTTTCTATGAGCAATCTCCATTCCGGAAACGAAATCGATTGCAACCTGAAGAATTACTATAAGCTTTATATCGACATGATGAAACTGCAGGTCGAGGAGAATGCTAAACGTGTTGCCGAGTATAATCAGAAAAAGGCTGAAGCCGAAGCTGAAGCTGCGGCAAAGAAGGCTGTCAAGGTCGGTATCATGAGCGTTGGTGGCTGGGCCGTTCTGATTGGTGCGGCGGTTGTTATCCTAATTGCATTGTTGCTGTTGATGTTCAATATTCAGAGGACGCTGCTGCGCATGAAGGAGATGATGGAACAGGGCCAGGGCCCCAAGGCCAGCAGTGCTCCGGTAGATACTCCTGACGAAAAGAAGTAAAAAGATCTCCATACTGTAGAGATTTTGAAAAATGGGAACCGCAGTGACGCGGTTCCCTAATTTTTTTTGAATTTGAGTTTTTTTCGTGATTAGAGCGTCTTGCCCAAAATGGCGGAGACGTTCCGGAGGATTCCTTCGGCTACGTCGGGCTTGTTCATGGAGTACACGTGTACGTTGGTGATGCCGTTGGCGTACAGGTCGATAATCTGGTCGCTGGCGTAGATGATGCCTGCCTGCTTCATGGCCTCGGGGTCAGATCCGAACTTGTCCACCAGGGACTTGAACCGCTGGGGCATGAAGGATCCCGAAAGCTTGATGGCCCGTTCCACCTGGTTTGCGTTGGTGATGGGCATGATGCCGGGGAGTACCGGGCAGGTGACGCCCGCTTCTCTAAGCTTGTACATGAAATTGAAGAAGAGGTTGTTGTCGAAGACCATCTGGGTGGTGAGAAAGTCGGCACCGGCATCCACCTTCTCCTTCAGGTGCTTGATGTCCTCTTTCTGGTTGGCGCTTTCGGGGTGCTTCTCGGGGTAGCAGGCTGCTCCGATGCAGAAGTCCGCGTCGGCGGCCTTGAGTTCCTGGATGAGTTCTACGGCGTAGTGGTAGTCGCAGTTGTCCCGCCCCTTCTCGATAAGCTCCGGAGTGAGGTCGCCACGGAGGGCCATCACGTTCTTGATGCCTGCGGCTTTCATGTCGGCGATACGCTGGTGGACCGTCTCCTTGCTGCTGGACACGCAGGTAAGGTGAGCAAGCATGGGGATGTTGTACTTTTCCTTGAGGTTTTTCGCAATGTCAATGGTGAAGTGGCTTACGCCGCCACCAGCACCGTAGGTAACGCTCATGAAGGCAGGACCCAGGGCCGCAATGGATTCGGTGGCGGCCTTGACGCTTTCGAAGCTGGTCTCTTTCTTGGGCGGGAACACCTCGAAGGAGAGGCTCATCTTGTCTTGCTTCAGGATGTCGATAATCTTCATAGTCACTCCGTGCCACATTTCGGGTGGCGGGATTTGTTTATGCAAATATTTTAATATACGCATAAATATATAAAAAGGTGGGGGATGTGGCAACGGATTGTTTGATATTGTCGGGTATGAAACATCTTTTTGGGGGTGAGGGGTACAGATTATCTATCTTTTATCCGGGTAAAGGGTGAATTTTGGGATAACCTAAAAGGGATACGGGATGGATTCCAAATTTTTCTTTTTTGTGGTGTGCGTCTTTGCGACGACCTTTGGCTTGACCTTTGCGGCGACTCCGAATTTTGACATGGTGGGCTTTGCCACCCTTGGTGGTGGTACCACGGGTGGTGCCGGCGGCAAGGTCGTGACGGTAAAGAACTTTGCCGATTTCAAGAAATACGTCGAAGAACTTGAAACGCCTTATGTGGTTGTCGTAGATGGCGAAATCAATACGGGCG
>CACZII010000103.1 GCA_902781185.1 Fibrobacter succinogenes | reverse complement strand
CCGCTGTTCCAGTTCCCGGTCCAGGTGGCGTAACTTGACCCGCAGCACCGCCGCCTGCAGGGCGTCCAGACGCCCGTTTACGCCGATTTCGATATGGCAGTATCTCTCTTTGCTACCGTGGTTTGCCAGCAGTCTTGCCTTTTCGGCGTAATCTAGGTTGTTCGTGAAGATGGCTCCGCCGTCTCCGTAACAGCCCAGGGGCTTGGTGGGGTAGAAGCTGGTAATGGCCATGTCCCCGAAGGTGCAGGCCTTCTTGCCGTTCTGCGTGGCGCCGAAGGCTTGTGCGCTATCTTCCAGAATCCAGAGACCGTGCCGGTCTGCAATGCTTCGCAGCTCCTTGTAGGGGGCGCACTGGCCGAATAGGTTCACCGCAATGATTCCCTTGGTCTTTGGCCCAATGAGTTTTTGGACGCTTTCTGGGGAGATTTGCAAAGTCCTCTGGTTGATGTCGGCAAAGACGGGAACGCCTCCCAGTTTCTGGACACATTCTGCTGGGGCGATAAAGGTGAAGTCCGGGACGATGACCTGGTCCCCCGGTTCAAGCCCAAGGACCATCAGGGCAATTTCCAGGGCCTGGGTCCCGCTTCCGCAGGTAATGGTATGGGACGCTCCGCAGTAGGTGGATAGTTCCTCTTCCAGGGCACAGACCTCGGGTCCGCCGATGTAGCATCCGCTGTCCAGGACGCGCTTTTCCGCCATTTCTAGCTCATTTCGGTAGGCGTTGCGCTGGGCAGTCAGGTTCACGAAGGGGGTCATAATGCCTAAAATTTAGTTTTTTTCGCCATTTATGGGACTTGACATTCTCTTCAAGTTTACTATCTTTGAGCCATCAAATTTTAAGTAGGTTTTACCCGGAGATTAAAAGGTGCCTCAACACAAATCTTGCAAAAAGCGTCTGCGCCAGGCCGATAAGGCCAACGCCATGAACCGTTCCGTCCGTTCCGCTATCCGTTCCAGCCTCAAGGTGATCCGTACTGCCACCTCTAAGGAAGCTGCGCTCAAGGAAATGCCCAACCTGTTCGGCATGCTGGACAAGGCTGCCGCTAAGGGTCGTGCCGGTTTTTGCGCTAACCGCGCTGCGAACTACAAGGCCAAGGCCGCCAAGGTCATTAACGGCCTCGCCTAATTGAATTCGCCAGGAATTTTAAGCCGGTGTGGAATCCCGCACCGGTGTTTTCCTGTTTCATGGAATGCTGTAAAAATTTGTTAACCTCCTTCAATTTGGAATATGCCTAGACCCTAGTAAACCTTATTTTTGGCCTATTCTTCAAGCTATGTTATTTGTTTTTTACTAGATTATCAAGGTAAATTATGTATTGGAAATGTTTGTAAATTGAAGGGTATCAGGGATTTGAAATGTCTTCAATAAATTTTGCGACAAGAGAGATTAGTTGTAAGGTGGTGTACTACGGCCCTGGTCTTAGTGGCAAGACCACGAACCTCCAGGTGATTCACCAGAAGATGCCCCAGGACAAGCGCACGGACATGGTGTCCTTGGCGACTGAGGGCGACCGTACCCTGTTCTTTGACTTCCTTCCTCTGAATCTTGGCGATATTAAGGGTTTCAAGACCCGTTTCCAGCTTTATACTGTTCCCGGTCAGGTTTATTACAATAGTACCCGTAAGCTTGTGCTTCGTGGTGTAGATGGCATTGTGTTTGTGGCGGACTCCCAGCGCTCCCGTCAGGCCGAAAATTTGGAAAGTCTCCAGAACCTGAGGCAGAATCTTCAGGACTACGGCATGGATCTGGACGATATGCCCTTTGTTCTCCAGTACAACAAGCGCGACATGGAAAACGTGTTCTCGTTGGAAGAGCTGAATGCCGAACTGAATCCTCGCAACGTGCCTTTCTTCCCGGCAACGGCCCACAATGGCAAGGGCGTGGTGACGACCCTCAAGACCATCGCCATGTTGGTGATTGAGAAATTTAACGTAAAGCAGGGGTTCCTCCGCAAGGCTGCCGAAAGTGTGAACAACACGGGAGTTCACGACGTGTCCCTGACTAAGGAAGGCGTGTCGGTGAAACAGGCCGCACCTAAGCCTCAGGTCCAACCCGAAGCAGCGGCTCCTTCTTCTCCGTTCAAGATGCCTTCTTTCGCGGCGAGGCCGCCTGCAGGGGCAGTCCCGTCCGGTAATGCAGGTTCGGGCTTGTTCCAGAAGGGAGCGACTTCTTCGCCGTTCGGCCGTCCGCGTGCCGCCGCAACGGTTCCTCGCATGCCGACCTTTGGCCGTGCGATGGAAAAGCCTCAGGAATCCGGAGACGACGAAATCGAATTGCGTCCTTATGTTCCTAAGAAGAAGTAGAGGAGTGTGTTATGAGCGATTTTGCGATTTATTCCGATGACGTGGGCAAGGTCCGTCGCTTGATGGAAGCCTACCAGGCTAGTGTCAAGGCCGAATATATTGTCCTTTGCCACCGCGATGGCTCTATCATCGCTGAGGTGGGCTCCTTGGGAATCGATCCCACTCCTCTTGCCGTGTTGAGCACCGCTTCTTTCGACTCCGCCCGTCAGGTGGGAAACATGCTGGGTGGCGAGAACTTCCAGTCGGTATCTTACTCCGGTGAAAGTCGCTCTGTTTACATCTCTCCTGTAGACCAGGCTCTGCTTTTGGTCCAGGTTTTCCCGGGCTCCAGGCTGCCTAACCGTATCGATGACTTCAACCGCCTGCTGGTGGAAAAACTGGTAGATGCGGTCCCGGCCTTTACCCAGAACACCAGTAAGCTTATCTAACCGAGGCTTTTGTGGCAGGAATTCCGCCACTGCGTAATATCCGAAAGACAACGGTCATATTGGTCGTGGTCTTGCTTGCGTTCCTGGTGCACCGCACGGTGGCCTATCTTTCTACGGACGATTCCATCAAGGATGCGGGGAACACGGAACTTTCTCTTGCTCAGGGTACGGTATGTAGGCATATCGTCAAGGAGACACCCTTTGGTGCGGATTCTGTATTCGAGGAAGGATCCAGACTTTACTTTTATACGACAATCTCTTCGACTTTGAAAGATAGGGATGATACCCTTTGGCATGTCTGGTATCATGGCATGGATACGGTGCAGGTTTTGCCTTGCAATCTTAAGAAGGATTCCGAGGCCTGCATTACGGAAATATCGCCCACGATGTTGAAGCCCGGCGAGTGGAGCGTTGACTTGATTTCTGGCCGAAAGCTTCTGTACAGCCGACAGTTTGTGATAGATTCTACAAGTAGGTAGCACCCATGCTTAAAGGCACTTGGCTAAAAGTGTGTTGCGGGGTGCTTTTGTGTAGTCGGGCGTTTGCCTTGAATATGGATTCTATTCCTGTCTGGAATCCGGATTACCTTGTACATGGTAACGACCTGCGGGTTTCTGGAGAACAATCGGGCAGACAGGAATTGTCTGAATCTTCTGGGCTTTCAACCCATGGTTACAAGACCATGCAGGTGACAGTGGGTGATGGCGGCACCCAGGTGGACCAGGAATTGCGCCTTTCTATACAGGGATTCGTGGGAGACAGCATCTATATCGATGCCTTACTTTCCGATGTAGACCGGCGAGCTGGAGACCAGACAACTGCGACCCTGCAAGAAGTGGACCAGATTTATTTTCGTGCGGAATCGAAACATTGGATGGTGCATCTGGGTGACCTAATCTGGCAGGACCGCAATATGGGGCTGTTCGGGTTGGAGCGATCGAGCCTGGGCGCCATGGTGGGCCTGCGTGGAGGCTACACCGGAGTTCGTGGTGTGGCAGGAACAGACGAGACTAGGCGTATTACCCGGGTGATGAACGGTGTCAGTGGCCAGCGGGAAGGTTATTCTATCAGTGATGACGGAACATATCTTTCGGTGGTGCCAGGCTCCGAACGTGTATTCCTGAACGGAAACTTGCTTACTGCAGGCGTGGATTACGAGGTGAACTATGCAGGTGGTCTTTTGGATTTCAAGGGCCGTAGAAATCCTGGACCTGATGACGAAATTCGCATAGAATACGATGCCTATAACGATGGTGATATTTACAATATGTATGCGGCCCATGGCGCCTACAGGCATCCGAACCTGTATCTGGATGTGTCGGGTTTTCGTCTAGAGAATGACCGCCATCGCATGAAGCGGGGTTTGTGGACCGATGACGATTATCGGATGCTGAAAAATGATGATGGTAGTGAATTTGTTCGAGATGATTCCCTGGGAACCTTGCGCAGGCCCGAAAGGACAGACCGCGCAGGAGCGAGACTTCGCTTTCAGGGGGATAGACGTTTCTATGCGGATTTGGAAATGGCTATTAGCAGGCGGGATTCCAACACTTTGTCTAGACAAGTGGACGGCCCCGAAGGATATGGTTACCGCTGGTATGTGACCTCTGATTCGTCAGAGAATATGAAGAAGTTCCCGTTGGCTTTTTCTGTATATGGAAACTACATCCAGGAAGAGTTTGGGATAACGGATTTCCAGGGTACAGATAAGGACTGGGATAGTTTCAGACTTATGGACGAATGGAATCTGGATAGCGCTGCCCTTGCAGACGGAGATTTGCGTCACGATGAATTTGGGATGCGGCTCCGGCTGGCGTCAGGTTGGTTTGTCCACAGCACTTGGGGATACCGACAGGGTGAAAAGGAAAAATGGAATTCTTCTAGGGGTGGAGTTTCGTTAGTCCACAAGTCAAATTTCGCTAAGAGCGATGTGGGGGCGTATCGTGTCGAGAGTTTCCAGGAACAGGAACGGGTGCGTTATCAGCTTTTGGGAAATTCTGAATTCTTAAAGGGGCTGTTGCGACCCTTCGGAAATTTTGACCTGCGCTATACGGAAAGCGACTCCCTCGGGACAGAGAACCAGGTGGCTTATGGCAAGACCGGTGCCGGACTCTTGATGGTAGGGGATTCCTGGGGTAGGGGATTCCTGGAATGTAAGCGAAGGTGCAGAGACGAAAACGGCAAAGCGGAAGGGCGATAGCTTCGGTCACGACTGGCAAGACTCGCTACAGTCTGTCTCCTGGATTCAGAGTGCAAATTGGCAGAGTCGTTATGCACAGCTGGATCATTTCTTGCAGTACGAGCGCCGTAGCGAAAATGGTCTTGGGGCCGAGAATAGCTGGGTCGGGGATTTTCGAGGAACATTTGGTCACGACGACATAGGTTTTTTGACAAGCGTTGATTACAAATTGGGACTTACAGAAGAACAGACCTATACGCCCATTTACAAGGCTGTGGCTTTGTTTACGAAGGCATGGGCCGTAATGATTCCCTAGGTGCAATTCTTGCTTCCAATGCGGCCTTTAGACTTGATGTGGATTGGAGTCCGGGCGTGTCTCTTGGAATTCGTCGTGGAATTTTGCGGGACATTTCCTTGGGTGGGACTTTCGATGGAATAGGCGAGGACACTACAGGCAAGAGAATTTACTTTCCGCCTGCCACACCTTCGCAGTTGCGGGATATTTCTTCGGGAACGGTCAGCTACGAATTGCGCGGAACCTGGGCTCACCCGCGGGGGATTACTTTTACCTACAAGCCAGGCGCCGATTACGACAAAAAACTCAGTTCCATCAGTTATTTCGAGACCCGATTCCATCATCTGCTTGATGCAGGATTCCAGATCAACGATTCCCACTTCGTGGGAGCGACGCTGCTCTTGGAAGAGGTGAAACTGGAGGCATTGCAGGTTCTGGATTGGAATGCCCGTGATATTTCTGGCCGTTACCGCTATGATTTCTGGAACGGGTTCTTTGCACAACCTGGGGGGCGTTACCGCACCGGCGAAGGCGAAGACGATGCGGACTATTCCTTCGACGCCTACCTGTGGGAAGGCTCCTTGCGTTTGGGCTATAATCGCAGGGACATGGTAGACGGGTTTGTCCAGTTTTCCGTGGTCCAGATGGAAAGCGGTGATGACCTGATTCCCTACCAGATGATGGATGGCTATAGTGATGGGCGTACCTATCGACTGGAATCTTCCATCTCTGTAGATGTGAACGACTTTATTTCTTGTGGACCGTGCTGGTGCTGTTTGTATTGGCGCTGCTAACTTCCTCCTTCGCGGGGGAGGCGTCTTTGTGCCGTATCCACAAGGTGGTATGGGTTGGGGAACACTCCGCCTATGACGAGGCCCACTTGAATCTTGTGGAAGGTTCTCCTTGCGAAGCCTGGAAAGTCGCTGCGGCCCGTCTGGCCCGCCACTACGAAGATAAGGGTTTTGCCGCTGTTCAGGTTATAGGAAAGATGCATTACGGTATGGGCGGCGCCTCGGGCACGGATACGCTGGGTGTTCTTATGGTGGAACTGAAACGGGGGGCTGGCTACGTATGGGCTGGCGCCGAGAACTTGGATTCGTCGGGAACCCGGACCGAAGTGTTCCGCAGGCTCAGCGGCATTGAGGAAGGGGCTCCCGTATCCCTGACAGACTTGGAACGCTCAGAGCGCAAGCTTGCCCGTCTGGGGTATTTTGAGCAGACGGCGCCTGTGCGGCTTTTCCGTGATCCTGCGAGAAACAGGCTGGTGCCCGCGTTCAGTATGAAGGCTGCCCGCAATTCCGAGGCGGAAGGGCTTCTGACCTATTCTAGCGAAGACAACCTGTGGGAAGGCCAGGTGAACGTAAAGCTTTATAACATCCTCGGGACGGCTCGTGACCTGACGCTGCAAGGCTTTACCGGTGAGAATACCCGCCACCTGAATTTCATGTACAAGGAACCTTGGATTTTCGGTTCGCCCTGGAATGTAGTTTTGCGGGGGCTCTTTGATGAGGAAATTTACTCGGTGACGTCTGATTCCCTAGATGGGAAAATGGAGGATGTGACGGAACGGGTTGCCATGGGGGAGATTGGTGTGACTCGGGATATCGGCTTTGACTGGAGCATCGGGATTTTCTTCGGCATGAGTGAAGACGATAAGCACTCCACCTTTGAACTATCGTACGTGTCTCTGGACCGGTTCGTGCTTCCGAGACGGGGCCTCAGGCTGGAAGGCTCCGCCACCTGGAAAATGGATCGGCCCGATTCCCTAGACAACTATCTGGAAAGCCATGGAAAGGTTCTCTCGTATCTCCCGCTATTCGGGAACTTTATTAGCCGCTGGACGGGTGCCGCTGGCGGAATATTCCCCACAGATGCTAGCTTGAAACGTTCTGACTATTTTGCGTTGGGAGGCATGGACAGTTTCAAGGGCATGGGGTACCGCTTTATGCGGAGCCGTGCCTACGGGTTCTCGGAACTGGCTCTCTTGTGGCAGGACGGTTATAACTTGAGTATCGAGGTGTTTTACCAGCCTGGGCTTTATCGGGGATTCACGCCTGAACACGATTGGAAGCGGGAACAGGATTACGGTATGGCCTTTACGCAGTATCGCGGTAACTGGAGCATCAATCTCTACTATGCGCTTCGTAACGGAGAGAATTACTTAGACGGAATAATTGGATTCGGCCTCAAGACGCTTTTCTAGGCGTGTCCCCCGCGATAAAAATTCCTATACTTGAGGTTCTTGGAATAAAAGGATTTGTGTGATGATTGTATCTTGGATGACCACTAACAAGTGTAACCTGACCTGCAAACACTGCTACCAGGACGCAGGGGAGAACAAGGCGGCCGAGCTTACCACGGCTGAAGCCCTTAAGTTGATTGACGAGATTGCCAAGGCTGGGTTTAAGATCATGATTTTCAGTGGCGGTGAACCCATGACCCGTCCAGATATCGTGGAACTTGTGGCCCATGCCGCAAGTAGGGGGCTTCGTCCGGTGTTCGGTACCAACGGTACGCTCATTACTCACGATTTGGCCTTCAAACTGAAGGCTGCCGGCGCCATGGCCATGGGTATCAGCATCGACAGTATCGATCCTGTGCTCCACAATGAATTTCGCGGACTTCCAAATGCCTTTGAACTCACAATGATGGGCATCGAGAACTGCAAGGCGGCCGGTATACCGTTCCAGATTCACACCACCATCATGGACTGGAACCAGGGCGAAATTCTCACCATTATGGACTGGGTCAAGGAAATTGGTGCAGTGAACCACCAGATATTCTTCCTCATCCCAGTGGGCCGTGGCAAGGAAATTGAGGACCACGCCCTCCGCGTTGCCGAATACGAGGGTCTACTCCGTCGTATTATGGAAAAGAGCCGCACGCTGGGTATTCCTGTGAAGCCCACTTGCGCGCCGCAATTCCTGCGCATTGCCGACCAGTTGGATATCAAGACCCGTTATAGTCGTGGATGCCTTGCCGGTATCGACTATTGCATTGTGAGCCCTGTCGGCAAGGTGCGCCCCTGCGCCTACATGATGGAAGAAGCGGGGGATGTTCACGATACGCCTTTTGACGAGATTTGGGCCAATGCGGACGTGTTCAAGAAACTTAGGACCAAGGCTTATGAAGGTGCCTGCGGCAAGTGTAAGTTTAACGACCGCTGTGGTGGTTGTCGCGCCCGAGCCGCCTACTACCATGAAGGTGACTACATGCAAGAAGATTCTTACTGTGCTTACGGGAGGGGATTGAAATAATTTTTTTAGCAAAAAACTTAAAAATCCCCTTGACAGTCCCCCCGTCCTTTTCTATTATTGACCCCGTCCAAGCGACAATGGATGATTAGCTCAGTTGGTAGAGCAGCTGACTCTTAATCAGCGGGTCGCAGGTTCGACCCCTGCATCATCCACGAAATGCCGAAATCCGCAAGATTTTGGCATTTTTTTGTTCTTTTTGCGTTTTGTGTGCGAAAAATCGCATTTTATCGCGAAATGTCCTGGGGGTGTGGTCTGACCCCTCTTTTTTATGTATCTTTTCTCCAATAAGCATCCTTGCCTCCATCGGTGGCAAGGCTATTGTGTCAAGGATTTTTTATGAAGATTGTATTGCCGGTTGCAGGAAGCGGTGTTCGTCTCCGTCCATATACGGAGGACCGCCCGAAGTGCCTGCTGCCCGTTGCTGGAAAGACCATTATTGACTGGATTGTTGAAGATTCACTGTCCCTGAAGCCTTCGGAGACGATTTTCATTACGGGCTACAAGGCGGATCAGATGGATACTTTCCTCCAGGACCGTGAATGCTGGGGCAAGACCCGGACAGTTCGTCAGGAGAATCCCCAGGGGCTGGGCGAGGCCATATCCCTCGCGCTTCCGTATGTGGATGATGACGAACCCATGCTTATAATCTTGGGCGACACGCTTTTTGAGGCGGACCTGTCCATCTTGAAGAACGAGACTGAAAACGTGCTCTACACCTTCAAGGTGAAGGACCCGTCCCGTTTTGGCGTGGCGGTGACCGATGAGACTGGCGCTATTCAGAAACTGGTGGAAAAACCTCAGGAGTTTGTCTCCGACGAGGCTATCGTTGGCATCTACTTCATTAAGGATGTGAAGGTTCTGAAGGAGTCCCTGAAGTACCTGATGGACAACAATGTCCGTACCAAGGATGAGTTCCAGCTGACCGATGCATTGGAGATGATGCTCCAGAAGGGTTGCAAGTTCCATACGGCTCCGGTAAAGAAGTGGCTAGACTGCGGTCTTATCGAGACACTGCTTGCTACTAATGCCGAAGTCCTTTCCCGTAACGACAACTCGGGCGAGGCCTCTTTCCCTGGAACGACGGTCGAAGGCCCCTGCCATATCGGCAAGGACGTGGTTATCGAGAACTGCAAGATCGGCCCCAACGTGGCCGTGGGCGATGGTTGCGTGCTGAAGAACTGCACTATCAAGAACGCTATCCTGTGGGACCGCGTTCAGGTGAAGTACGGCTCTATTCAGGATACCATTTTACATCGATAGTTTATGCATTTTTAATCAAAAAAAACACCCCGTTGAGCGGGGTGTTTTTGCACTTTGAAAGATTGGCTTAACGCTCTAGCTGGAAGAACACGGCGGCCAGCGGCGGAAGCTTGATATTCAGACTCCACTGGCGGTTCTGCCACGGGATGTCCTGCGTCCAGACTTCGCCCAGGTTCCCTACGTTGGAGCCGCCGAACATTTCGGCGTCGGTGTTGAAGATTTCTTTCCAGGCTCCGCGGGTGGGGGCGCCCAGGCGGTAGTCGTTGCGGACCACTGGTGTAAAGTTGAACACGCACAGAATCTGGTTTCCGTGATCGTCTTTGCGGACAAAGGAAACGATGGAATTGTCGGCGTCGTCGCACCAGATCCATTCGAAGCCGGTGTGGTAGTGGTCGATTTCCCAGAAGGGAGCGTTTTCCTTGTAGATGTAGTTCAGAACCTTCACCATCTGCAAAAGCTTTCCGTGGCTGTCCCAGGTGATCAGGTGCCAGTCCAGAGACTGCTTCTCGTTCCATTCCCGGAACTGCCCGAACTCGTTGCCCATGAAGTTCAGCACCTTGCCCGGGTGGGCGTACTGGAATGCATAGGTGAGTCGGAGGTTCGCAAATTTCTGCCAGTTGTCACCAGGCATCTTGCCCAGCATAGATCCCTTGCCGTGGACCACTTCGTCGTGGCTGAACACCTGGATAAAGTTCTCGCTGTAAGCGTAGACCATACTGAAGGTGAGCTGGTTGTGGTGGTACTTGCGGTGGATGGGCTCGTGTTCGATATAGGAGAGGAAGTCGTTCATCCAGCCCATGTTCCACTTGTAGTGGAAGCCCAGGCCACCCTGCTCCGGCGGGCGGGTGATGCTGGGGAAGCTGGTGGATTCTTCGGCAATCAGGATGGCATGGGGAGTCAAGCGGCCCATGATGCTGTTCAGGTGCTTCAGGAACTCGATGGTGTCGTAATTGATGTTGCCGCCGTCCTTGTTGGGCACCCATTCGCCGGGGCCCTTGCCGTAGTCCAGGTAGAGCATTGAGGCCACGGCGTCCACGCGGAGGCCGTCGCAGTGGAATTCCTTGAGCCAGTACATGGCGTTGGCGATAAGGAAATTCTTGACCTCGTTACGGCCCAGGTTGAATATGTAGGTGCCCCAGTGGGGATGTTCGCCCTGGCGCGGGTCGGCATGCTCGTAGCAGGCGGTGCCGTCGAAGCGGCCAAGTGCGTGGGCGTCTTTGGGGAAGTGGGCGGGAACCCAGTCCAGAATCACGCCGATCTCGTTCTGGTGGCAAAGGTCCACAAAATGCCTAAACTGGTCGGGGGTGCCGTAGCGGCTGGTAGGGGAGTAATAGCCCGTCACCTGGTAGCCCCAGGATTCGTCCAGCGGGTGTTCCGCCAGCGGCAAAAATTCCACGTGGGTGTAGCCCATCTCCTTCAGGTAGGGGATGAGGCGTTCGGAAAGTTCGTCCCAGTTGAGGAAGCGGTCGGGGTTCGCCGGGTCGCGCCTCCAGGAGCCGGCATGCACCTCGTAGATGTTCATGGGAGATCCGAAGACCTTGGTGGCCCAGTGGGTTTTCATGTAGAGTTCGTCGCCCCATTCGTAGCCGTCCAGGTGGGTGGTGATGGAGGCGGTGGCCGGACGCACTTCGGAGAGTTTGGCCAGCGGGTCCACCTTCACGTGGAGGTTGCCGTCGGCGCCGTGGATTTCGAAACGGTAGAGTTCGTTCTCGCCGATGTTCGGGATGAAGATTTCCCAGATGCCGGAGCTGCCCAGCATGCGCATCTGGTGGCGGCGTCCGTCCCAGCTGTTGAAGCTGCCTACCACGGAGACGGCGCGGGCGTTGGGGGCCCAGACGGCGAACTGCACGCCCTTGAAGCCCTGGTGTTCTACTAGGTTCGCGCCCAGCTTGCGGTAAAGCTCGTAGTGGGTGCCGGTGGAAATCAGGTGCCGGTCAAATTCCGAAAG
>CACZII010000102.1 GCA_902781185.1 Fibrobacter succinogenes | reverse complement strand
GAGGAATAATGCTCTGGCTCGGCATTGAATCCAGCTGCGACGAGACCGCCTGCGCCGTACTGCAAGATGAACCCCTGAAGGTACTTTCTAACCCGCTCTACAGCCAGATCGACGAGCATGCCCTCTACGGAGGCGTGGTTCCCGAAATCGCAGCACGGGCACACCTGCAAAAAATCGCCCCCATCGCCGAAGCCGCCGTCAAGGAGGCTGGCGTAAAGCTTACCGACATCGGCGCCATCGCCTACACCACAGGCCCCGGGCTTATGGGCCCCCTGCTTGTAGGGGCAAGCTTTGCCAAGGGCCTTGCACGGGACTTGCAGATTCCCGCCTACGGCATGAACCACCTGGAAGGTCACCTTGCAGCGGCATGGCTTTCTAACCCCGATATCGAACCGCCCTTTTTGACGCTGACCGTCTCAGGCGGCCATACAGAACTGGTTCTAGAGGAACCGGGATTCAAGTACACCAGCATCGGCCGCACCCGCGACGACGCCGCAGGCGAAGCCTTTGACAAGTGTGGAAAGCTCATCGGCCTCAAGTACCCGGCAGGCGCCACCATCAGTAAGCTCGGAAAAGACGGCAACAGAAAGTTCATTGAATTCCCGCGGGCACTGAACACCCACGGCAACTGCGAATTCTCTTTCAGCGGCCTCAAGACTGCCGTGCTACGCTATACCGAAACTCACGACCCGGAATACATCCAGAAAAACCTGGGCGACATCTGCGCCTCCCTAGAAGACGCCATCGTGGATAGCCTTGTCACCAAGACCATCAACGCCCTGAAAAAGACCAAGATGAAAACCCTGGTGATGGGCGGTGGAGTAAGCGCCAACGCCTGGCTCCGCACAAGACTGCAGGATTACTGCGACAAGCACGGAATTCGTTTCTGCACTCCGGACCGTAGCCTCAGTACCGACAACGGCGCCATGATTGCCGCCGCAGCCATCCGCCGCCAAAAGCAGGGAATGCTTACCTCTATCGATACCGTAAAGCCCTGGATGCCGCTGGCTATCTAGCGCTTGTCGCGCCCGCGCTTTTTGTCATGCCCGGCTCGACCGGGCATCTTTTTTTCTTCACTTTTCAGCGGAAACGCAAACTTGCCGAACAACACGCAACCGGGCGCTTTTCAGCGGAAACGCAAACTTGCCGAACAACACGCAACCGGGCGCTCCCGGGTCGCATTCCTTTTTGCGCTTGTCGCAAAAGGTATTCCGCAAATGCTTGCATTCGTAACTCACAAAAACAAAGCTAGAAAACACCCTTTGTTTTAAAGCACCCAAATTCTATATTTTGAGAAAAAAGAGAATTTATGGACCAGGAAATTACCTTTGAAGAACTGGGTCTCGCCCCGGAAATCCTCGATGCGGTCAAGGCCGCCGGTTACGAGACTCCCTCCCCCATCCAGGCAAAGGCCATTCCTGCCCTTCTCCAAGGCAAGAACCTCCTGGGAACCGCCCAGACTGGCACCGGCAAGACCGCCGCCTTTGCCCTGCCCCTTCTTTCCCGTATAGAATTCAACACTCGGGAAACATCCCTGCTGGTGCTGACCCCTACAAGAGAGCTTTCCATCCAGGTGGCCGAAGCTATCCAGCAGTACGCCATGAAACTCCCGAAGGTCCATGTGGTTCCTGTCTATGGTGGGCAAGACATTTCCGTGCAGTTCAAGGCCCTAAAACGCAGTGCCAACGTCATCGTGGCAACGCCGGGTAGACTTATCGACCATCTCAAGCGTGGCTCCATCAGCCTAGACAAGGTCCAGGCCGTCGTCTTGGACGAAGCCGACGAAATGCTAGACATGGGATTCATGGAAGACGTAGAGACCATCCTGAGCGAGATTCCCGAAAACGCCCAGCGGGCCCTTTTCAGCGCCACCATGCCCAAAGAGGTTCTGGAAATCATCGACGAGCATCTGGGCGAATACAGCGAAGCCCGCATCGAAGGCAAAACCACCACAGTGGAAAACATCCGCCAGCGCTTTTTGCTGGTCAAGAGCCACGACAAGATGGAAGCCCTTGCCCGGGTTATCGAAGGCGAAGACTTTGACGGCATGCTCATTTTCGTGCGTACCAAGCAGGCCACCTCCGAAGTTTCGGAACGGCTAGAAGCCCGCGGTTTTAACGTGGCCCCCCTAAGTGGCGACCTGGCACAGACCCTAAGAGAACGGACCATCAACCGCCTGAAAATGGGCAAGCTGGATATCGTCGTGGCCACTGACGTGGCCGCCCGCGGAATCGATGTGGACCGCATTACCCACGTGGTGAACTACGACATTCCCTACGACACGGAATCCTACGTACACCGTATCGGACGTACAGGACGCGCCGGCCGCAGTGGAAACGCCATCCTGTTTATCACGCCCAGAGAACGGCGCCTGCTCAAGACCATCGAAAAGGCCACCCGCCAGCCCATCGAGGCCATGGGCCTGCCCAGTGCCGAACAGATCAGCGCCAAGCGCATTGCCAACTTCCAGAAGAAGATTCAAGACAAACTAACAAACGCAGACCTTACCAAGTTCCGCGAGACCCTCATGAAAATGACGGTGGAACTGGGCTCCGACATCGAAGAAGTAGCTGCCGCAGCCCTGTGCCTTGCCCAGGAACGGGAGCCCCTGTTCCCCAAGATGGAAGCCCTTTCCACTCCCAAGGTCCGCGACCATGGCGACAGCGGCAAGGGCGACTTCGACACTGCGGAAAAACCCCGCAAGGAACGCAAGGAAGGCGCCAACGGCGTCGAAGAAGGCTACCTCCGCTACTACCTGGCAGTAGGCCGCAGAGACCACGTCTCCCCTCGGGACATCGTAGGCGCCATCGCCGGCGAGGCCGACATCAGCAGCGCCATCATCGGGCGTATCAAGCTCTTTGACAAGTTCAGCACCGTAGAGCTTCCGGACAACACCGACCAAAGCGTGCTGGACATTCTCTCTGAAATGACCATCCGGGGTAACGACGCCAAGTTCAGGCTCATGACCGACGACGCGCCGCCTCCGAAAGACCACGGCTTCAAGGGCAAGAAGAAATTCAGCAAAGAAAAGAAGCCCTGGAGCAAGGAAAAACCCTTCAGAGAATCCCACGGCGACAAGCCCTTCCGCAAAACCCGGCGCTTCGGAAGGCATTAATGACCGTTCGCGCCAAACTCTAGAACCGCTTCTCTGGACTGCGCTCACTCTCGCCAACACGACTCGTTAATACGAGTCGCTTTTGGCTCACATTAACGACCGTTCACGCTAAACTCTAGAACCGCTTCTACGGACTGCGCTCGCTCTCGCAACCGCCCCTGTTTAATAACAGGGGCTTTGTTGCTCACGGGCACTTTTTATTCTTTCACTAACCCGTTTTCTCTATAATACGGCACGTCTTTCAGCACTTCCTCAATCCAAGCCTGCTTTAGGGGGTTGTTCCGCCATTCCTCATGGAGGCTCCCGCGCTCCTTAGCCGGGTACATCTGGGCCACGGCATCTTCCACCGTCTTCTCTTGCGCCAGGGTGGCCGCCAACAGCGCCGCCCCCGAGTAAATCTGCGAAAGTCCCTCGCCAAAATCCAAATTGAAATTCGAAGTATGGCGGATAATCGCCATCAAAAGGGCCGGGTCCACATTCTCCTTGATGGAGGCCTCCATCACAGGCAGCCCGCACAACTGTTCCGTGCTCCAGGGAGCACCCCTGTAAACCAGTTCCAGCCGGTGGTTCATGCCCCTAGAATCCATCTTCACCAGGTAGCGGGGCCCCAGCCGCTGCTGCACCTTTTTCACAATGCGGATACTGCGGTTCTTGAACTGCTTGTAACCGTCAAAAGACAGCCACAGGGTATCGTCCAAGCGTTCAAGCCTAGGCGTCGTGTGGCGCTGCACTTCACTGTTGTAAATCTCCAAAAGGCCCGGCAAGCTGTAGGCCAGTTCAGGTGTAGGGTCCGAGAGGCCGCAGGCCGAATCCATCACGATGAATTTCTCGGCAGCCAGATTCTCCACCATGCTCCTGGAATAATCTCGGAACACCTGCCTAGAGTCCTGCGTCCACTCCAAGCTGTCGCGGGGAATCAGCGTATAGCCCGCCACAATCAACGTGAAACACGCAACAAAGGCAAGCAACGCCCAGCGCACCTTGCGGCTGTGCCATACCAGTCCGGCCCAGGCCCTGCCCTTCGGGGTCCGACCCAAGAACAGCACCAAGAAAACCGAAATGGCAATCCAAATAATCGCTATAACCAACAGCGCCACGTTATCCAATATAATTTCTAATTTGGGGCTATGCTGAACACACTGGAAAATGTCATCCTCATCGGGGACCGTATTCTTATCAAGCCCCTAGAAGCCTCCAACAAGACCGGCAGCGGCCTCTACCTGCCGCCCAGCGTCAAGGAGCGGGATGCCGTGCACACGGGGCTTGTAGTCAAGGTGGGCCCGGGCTACCCCATTCCCGCCTCCAAAGATCCCGATGACCTGTTCAAGAGCGATTCCCAAGACCCCGTAAGCTACGTGCCCCTCCAGGTCAAAGAAGGAGACGAGGCACTGTACCTTCACGCCGGAGGCTACGAACTGGAAATAAACGACGAGCACTACATCGTAGTAAACCAGAACGCCATCCTCCTGGTTTTGCGGAACGAAATTCCCGATAGTGTCGACAACCTGTAACCAGGCGCCCTAAAGCTAGACGCCCTGGCTGGCCAGCAGGTCGTGAGCTTCCTTGATCTTTCCAAGAACTACCTTGGTAGAGTCAAACAGGGCGCTGACACGGTCCTGCAATTCCGAAAGGAATTCCTTGTTGCAGAACAGATCTTCCTTGGAACTCTTGATGCTTGCGAACACCGCCTTGAGAGACTGCAGGGCCTTGGTTTCCTTCTCCGCCACCGCCTGAATCTCCTGACGGATTTCGACCATGTCCGCCTTTTTCTTCTCCACAATGTCAGGATCGTTCTCCTTAAGGATGTAGGTCGGCAGCACACCGAAATCTTCGTACTTCTCGTTTGCAGAGATGGTGCTGTTCCTAGAAGACATGGTACGGATACCCACGGACTTCACCGAAGAGGCCACCGAGATGGAGCAGTTAGAGGTGCCGTGGTAGTTGCAGCGCACCCGCTTCTCTTCGCGTTTCAGTTCGTTGTACGGGAAAAAGTCCCCTTCGGTCTCGATGTAACGGAGCGGGGCGTACAGGGGAACGGTCTCGCCCGCAATGGTAATGCGGTAAGACACGCAGGGTTCCTCATTGAAAATCTTGGTCTCGTACAGGTTGTTGCTGCTGTGCATCAGCTTCTTGATGCGGAACATCAGGTCTTCGGCATCGTAGGGCTTTTCCAGAATCTCGGGAATGTCCTTGAGCATCTGCTTCAGCACAATCTGCCTGTACTTTTCTGTAATGACCTTGTTGGACACCGACCTAGACCAGATAGGCATCCCCAAGAAGAAGGTATCTTCTAGGCGGGTTTCCGTACGGCCGTTAAAGAAGGCCATGGCCTTCATGATGTTGGCAAGGGCAATCCACTTGCGCACGGACACATAAATATTGTTCTCGTCGCAGACCTCCACCACACCGGCGATAACCTTCAGGGTATCCTCGGAAAGGGAGACCTTCTTGATTTCTTCGTTCCACTGGGACTTTTCCTCGGCGGTAACGGTCAAGCCCGGAGACACATGGGTACTGGTCACGTCACCCTGGGTCTTCAACAGTTCGCAGAGGGCGACTGCCGAAATATTCTCGGGCAGCACAATCGTCAAAGAAATATTGTCGATAATTTCGCCACGGCACAGGGCATCTTCGGGGCGCATCTCCCCCGAAAGGATTAACGAGGCCTTGCCATGGTCTTCTAGGGCGATGGTCACATTGTCCTTGACATTTTCATTCCGGGGGTCGTAAGTGAGAAACTCGATAATGTCGTAGCTATCCAGGTTGACAGGCATGTCCTGCTCGCGGGACCCGACCTTCAGCGCCTTCGCGTTCTTGAAAGCGGCAATCCACCTTTCCAGAATCAGGGCCTTGCCCGAACCGGAACGACCATAAAGATAAAAGGACTCCCCCAGCAGGGTGGCCAAGAAACCAAGCTGTATCTGGAATTCCCTCTCCGGAATTCCCGTCACCAGGGACGTCATCAGTTCCGAAATTCTTTTCGTCAAAGTCATATTTTCACCTCTTCTGGGAAAAATATAATTTTTCTACGGCTCTCAACCCTTATGTCATTGCGACCCTGAACTTGTTTCAGGGGAAGCAATCTCTATTCAGCCTGTTTACCTCTACTTTCTGCGTACACCTGTATACCTTAGAATTATTCCGCAGCTCTGGCCCCAGCCGTACATAGTCTTTTTCCGTCACCAGGACTGCGGGAGCGGACTTCAGGATTTTTTTTAGGGCTTTATCATAACGCCACTCATGATCTGGACGCACAACGGTCCGTTCCACCTTCACACCGAAATTTTCAAGATCTTTGAAGAACCGCTCCGGATTCCCGATGCCGCAAACGGCCCACATGTCGGAACCCGCGGTAGATTTTCCAGGACCCATCACATCCAAGGTCTCCCCCGCTCCGTTCACAATTTCTGTAATAGAAAACTTCACATCTGGATTCTCACCGTCGCATTTAAGAATCAGGTCCGGCTGCGGGTGGTCCTGCACAAGGCTGCGGTTGGGGCCAACTGGCCACAGGTCCCGTAACCTACGGGGAGGTTCGCCCCAATCCAGCCGCACCGTAAACGCAGGCCGCAGCCGGGAGTCCTCGAAGCCGTCATCACAGATGATGTAGTCGAACTGGCCGTCCAGTTCCCGAGCCGTGCGGTAACGGTTCGATGTGGCCACCACCGTGGCCCAGGGCAACTTCATCTTCAAGAGTTCCAGTTCGTCCCAGGCCTTTGCATGGCAAAGCACCGCTACGCGT
>CACZII010000101.1 GCA_902781185.1 Fibrobacter succinogenes | reverse complement strand
TACAGTGCAGTCATCACGTAAAGAGCAATGGTCTTTTGGTCATTGTTCTTTTCTTGCATGACACCGATGTCAAAGTCCAGGCGGACCCTTGCGGCGCCCAGGGCCACTTCCAGCTTGGGGATGATATCGATCATGAAGTCGTCGGACATGTGGCCAATGCTTTCGGAGGTGTTGATTTCAATCATCACCCGAACCGTGTGACCGAAATTCAACGTGGGGGTCATGCCGAAGGCGAATTTCACATATCCGTCTTCGCCGGTAACGCCGTCTAGAAAGCCTGCGCGGGCTTCATAAAAGTTGGAGAAGTTCTTGGCGATAAAGTGTTCTGTTCCGTAGGTGAGGATAACGGCACTACCGTTGTTGCGGTTCAGTCCAAAGTAACCGTCCAACTCGATGAACCTGCCCGGCTGCAAATGGTACTTTCCGCCGATGTCCAGGGAAAGCTGGGAGTTGTCCATCTTGTTGTAGGTGTTAATGTCTATCTTGGCGCCGATTTCAAAGTCCTTGGAAATGCATCCCAGAATATTTGCCGGGAAAAGCACTTGGTCTCCGAAATCGGAACGCAGCCCTACGCCGGCGCCGAACTTGGGCGACTTACGGCTTTCGGGGCCAAAGGTGTAATGCATGTCCCAGATGGGGTCTAGAGCAAATGCGCTTGTGGCGAACAGGGCTAATACGAGTGCAGCGAGGCGTTTCATGATGTCCAAATTTAAAATATTCCTGCGGAATTACTAGATTTGGTTTCGCGAAAAGAGGTGAATATGATTGAACCGCGTCCAGAACTTTCCAAACTATCTGATTACGTTCCTGGAAAATCCATCGAAGAAATCCGTGAACGCTATGGCCTCACCAAGGTGGTGAAGCTGGCGTCTAACGAAAACCCGCTTGGGGCATCTCCCAAGGCGGTAGAGGCCTTCCACAAGATTGCGGACAGTCTGCACCTTTACCCCCGTGGCGATGCTCCCTCCATGATTCGTGCCTTGGCTGAAAAGTTCGGTGTCAAGACGGAACAGATTGTGGTGGGTAACGGCTCCGACGAAATCATCGATATGGTGGGCAAGGCCTTTATCCGTCAGGGCGACAACTGCGTGGCCATTACGCCCACTTTCTCCGTCTACAAGTTTACCACCCTTTCCAACGGGGCGGAATTTATCGGCGTGGGTGCGGGTGAATCCAAAACGGGCCTCGATGAACTTGCAAAGGCCGTGAATGAGAAAACTCGCGTGGTTTTCATTTGCAACCCCAACAATCCTACGGGCCTTTATTACAACGAAACCGAAATTCGCGACTTCTTGAAGAAGGTCCCGAAGAATGTGCTGGTCTTTTTGGACGAGGCCTACTCTGAATTTGCCACGGCTCCCGACTACCCCAAGCTGGTGGGGGCCCTGGATGAATTCCCCAACCTTTTTATCAACCGCACCTTCAGCAAGATTTACGGCCTGGCTGGACTTCGCGTGGGTTACGCCATGGCTAGCGCCGAGGTGGTCCGTCACTTGTGGAAGGTGAAACCTCCCTTTGACGTGAACCAGGCCGCTCAGGTAGCCGCTATCGCTGCTCTTGGCGACACCGACCACGTAGAGGCTACTCGCAAGATGAACGCCGAGGGAATCGCCTTTTTGGACAAGGCCTTTGAAGGCCTCGGCTTCAAGGTGCTGCCCACACAGGCAAACTTTATTTGCGTACACATTGGCGCTAAGGCCAAGGAACTTGTGGCCTTCTTGGAACAGAACGGCATGATTATCCGTGGGCTTACCAGTTTTGGCATGCCCGAATACGTGCGCGTTACGGTGGGCAAGCCCGAAGAGAATGAACTTCTAATCGCCCTAGTCAAAAAGTGGAAAGAGGAGGTCTAGATGCCTGCAACCGCTACAAACATGGATCTTCTGAGAATTGCTCTCAAGGCCTCTGAGATGGCCGAAGAGAACATCTTGAAATACTTCCGCCGGGACTTGAGCATCGAATGGAAAGCGGATAGAACGCCGGTGACCCTTGCCGACAAGAGCACCGAAGAACTTCTCCGTGATTTTTGGCTCAAGGAAACCCCCGACTTCGGCGTCTTGGGCGAGGAATTCGGCGACGGCCTTTCGGACAAGGAATACCGCTGGATTGTGGACCCCATCGATGGCACCAAGTCTTTTATTCGTGGCGTTCCCCTGTTCGGTACGCTGATCGCCCTTTACCGCAAGAACGTGCCCGTGGCAAGCGTTATCCGCATACCGGCCCTGCATAGCGCCGTGTGGGCGGTTCAGGACGGTGGCGCCTTCCTGGATGGAAACCCGGTTCGCTGTTCCAGAGTCCATTCCCTGGCTGACGCCTTGGTGCTTTCGGGAACGGTGAATACCATGGAAACGGTGGGCTTTGGCGAGGGCTTCGCGAAACTCCGCCGGAGCGCAAACCTCTACCGCGGCTGGGGCGATTGCTACGGTTATTACCTGGTGGCATCGGGTCGCGCCGAAGTGATGGTGGACCCCGTTGTCTCCCTGTGGGACATTGCCGCCTACCCGCTTCTGTTCAAGGAAGCGGGCGGAAAGTTCACCACCATCGAAGGGGAGTCGGATCTCTTCGACGAAGCGGGTCGCCCTGTGGCCTCTGTCCACGAGGGCTATACCTCCATTGCTTCTAACGGAATCCTCCACGAACCCGCCCGAATCCTGCTGAACGGCCGGTAATCTATCCAAAGGGGGATGCCTCCCCCTCGCTGCCTCCCCGTCGTCATGCCGGGCTTGACCCGGCATCTAGCCGTGTATTCCGCTACCCCCTCTCCTAGGGGCTCCGCCCCTAAAACCCCGCACCCTCTTGTCATGCCCCGCTTGACGGGGCTTCTCCTTTAACAAATCTCTCCCTCGATGTGTACATTCCCTACAACGACCGTTCGGCTCTTTTGCTAAAAATAGTACTCTGGCATCGCCTCACTCTCGCGCCCACGCCTGGTCAGTACCAGGCGCTTGCCGCTCACGTCACAGATTCACGACCTTCGACTGTTCACTCGGGAAGCACACATCTCAGTCAAAAAACAAACAACGGCTCTGGTTCACAAGTGTTTCGCAATCAGGAGCGGTCTTTTCAGGTAAGAGCTGTTCTTGCAGGAGGAAACTCTTGTGACTGTTAGTCCCTGCGAGTTTCCGCCGAGAGACTTTCGCTAAGTTTTTTCTTTACCCCTTCGTGCTTTCTCTCACCTTCTCGATGACTTCCGCTGGTGTTATGAAATCCAGCACGCTGAAAGCCGTCATCTCGTTGCCCATGTCCTTGAACGAAGCTCCAAAATGATATACAGTGTCATCGACCAGAAGAAAACGGTCGTGAATCGTGCGCATGGTCTTCAGCTCCAGCCCCGGGTATTGCTTCTTGTGCAAATCCGCAGCGGCCCTGAATTCGGGCGTAATTCGTGGGGAGTAGATGGTCGCTGAAACACCCTTCGCCCGCATGGCGGCAAACTTTAGCACCTCGACGGTCGCAAACGGGTCGATGAACACAACGGACTTTTTTGCAGTCTTCACAAGGTCTGCAATCAGCACGAACCCGTCAAACCGCGTTCCGGTCGCAAGAATGCCCCCCGTTGGAGTCTGGGCTGCATTCACGAAAAAGTCTATACGCTGTTCAACTGCAGAAAGTCGGGAGTCTTGTTCGCCGAGGCGTTTTTCTGTGGCGTTCTTTAATTCCGCAATTTCTACGCCTTGTCCTTCGATTAGTTGTCGCTGTTGGTGCAGACGGTCCAGAATCTGCAAATCGGTCGATAGTTTTCGCTGGTTTATAGCGTAACCCTTGAGCATGAATTCCTTGAGAACTCCCAATGCCCATTGCCGAAAACGCGTTCCCGCAATAGACTTGACTCGATATCCGACGGATATGATAATGTCTAGATTATACCATAGGACCTTGCGTGAAACCTCTCTTTTCCCTTCTTTTTGAACTGTCAAGTATTCCTTGACAGTTCGATTTTGCATGAGTTCTCCTTCTTTGAAAATGTTTGAAATGTGCAGACTCACATTTTGCTTTGATGCATGAAACAGCTCCGCCATCTGAGCCTGCGTGAGCCACACGGTCTCGTTTTCTACACGCACCTCCAGCCGGACTTCACCTTCCGGCTGGTAAAGCACGATTTCGCCCCTGTTTTCGTTCCCGACCTGGTCGCGACTCTCCATTTTATCCTTTTTGCTCATTTTATCTCCATAAAAAAAGTCGTATTTCCATAGCCCGCAGCCGAGTTTGGCTGCTATGGGATATAGAAATACGACTTTCGCGGGGTAATATACAAAACAGAACCAGGAAAAGGCAATTTTTTTAACAAATCTCTCCCTCGATGTGAACATTCCCTCGCTCATCATAATGACTGCTCGGCTCAATCTTGTTGCAGAATCTACGAAATCGCCTCGCTCCCACCTAAAGGTGGCCATGTACACTAAGCGCTAAAGCGCTAAGTGTCCAAAGGTCGCCGACACAACTCGTTGATACGAGTTGCTTTCGGCTCACGGACTCACGACCTTCGACTGTTCACTCGGGATGCCCACATCTCGGTCAAAAAACAAATGAATGGCTCTGGTTTACAAGCGTTTCACAATCAGGAACGGCTTTTACAGGTATGAACCGTTCTTGCGGGAGAAAACTCTTGTGACTGTTAGTCCCTGCGAGTTTCCGCCGAGAGTCCTGATCACTTGCGTATTATCGGCAATTTCCAGGAATTATAACAGGTTTTTCTGTTCTGGTTTTATCCCTGCTCATAAAGAGCCTCTATAAGACTATAAATTTAGCTTGATTTGCTGATATTGAACCAAATTGAGTTTTTTTTGTCGCATAAAATTCTTCATAGAGAATGGTCATAACAAAATTCTGATTCGGTTATTGGCAAGGTTGCAAAACAGTAGCCGTCACGGCAACCTAAACGAATTGATAACAAAGGAGACTTATAATCGGAAAAATAAGGTACTACAAAATTCTCGTCCTGTGAAAACCAATTTACGGTATCTTTTTCTGTGATTATGTTGGTGATCTGACCACCACTGATGAATTCCGATATGTCGATTTTCTGTTCGATTTCCGAGCCATAAATAATCAAATTCAGTTTCGTTGATTCTAATTCTATCTTGTTAAAAGGAGTGCTGAAAAAATGATATGCGTACCATAGTGGATAGTCCCTAGAACAAGTATATTTTCCCAACTGTGAAATAGTGTCGGTAATGAAATGTGTTGATATGGTTGTATCCATACAAATAAAAGATTCGTTAAAAAATCTAAAATCCTTATTATTGCAACTAAGTTTAGTACTATCAATTTTAGTCGTTGTCAATAAATTAATACTAGCAAAAAGATTTGCTTCATAACAATTTACGTTTTCTTCATTGAGCGTACAACTTCCTAGAAGGAAACATAATGCTGCGGATATCATTATAGTTTTATCCCCGGTCATAAAGAGCCCCTATAAGACCTGCTTTCTGAATATACCTTATTTTATGCAGGTTCGCAAGCGTTTTGACGCTGAAAAAATCAGAAAAAAAAGGATGGATTTCTGGGATTTTGTTGATTTCCATCAGGGAAAATGTCAACGGCAAAACGATTCCTCCTGAAGAAGAATAGTTGTAAAGCGTAAACTGACGATGCGGGGGAAATAGGGATTTTAGGGGGTGACAATCACTCCTCTTCTAGCATACTTTCCACCAGCATGGTATCGGGGGTGAACTGCACGGTAATGGTTCCTCGAGTGGCTGTATTTAGGTAAGGGATTCCCAGGGAATCGAGCCGTTCCACCACCTGCTTGTGGGGGTGG
>CACZII010000100.1 GCA_902781185.1 Fibrobacter succinogenes | reverse complement strand
GCGGCGTCGGAAACTCCCGGCCCGTGCAAGTTCAGCTTGTCCGAAAAATCGATGAGGGTAAAAATGACAGGCGCAAGCAACACCCACAGGGGCTGCAGGCTAAAGCTCAGCGGTATAGGCGGGTTCTCCTCTTTCGGAGGATTCTCCCGGTGGTAAAGGTCCAGCTGTTGCCTTGCCGCAGCCTCGAATTCTGGCACTATGAAAATCTGGAACGGGCCCTCTTCTGAACGCAAAAGCCTGTGCTCAATTCCCTGGGACAAAAGCACTAAACTATCGTCCCGGATTTGCCGGTAAGTCCCCTCGGACACGCAAAGCGTTTCAGGATACTCGGGCTCAGCGGGCTGTTCTTGCAGGCGGGCATCCGGCGCCTGGGTGGCCGACTCCGTAGGCGCCTCTTCGGAAGGCTTGCGCATGTAGCGTGGCCGTAACGGCGACATCAGTCGTGGCATGGGCAGTCCTCCTCGTGTATGAATGGAATATACAAATTTTGGGCGTTCCCCCTTCGGGGTCGGGCTCTGCTCGCCTCTCGTCACCCCGGACCTGATCTGGGGTCGGCTCGTCAAGCCTTGCGATTTGTCGTCATGGCGGGCTTGACCCGCCATCTAGAATAACGATTGTATCAAATCGCAAGTCTCGCCACTTATGACGACCGCTCGCGCTAAAGTTGAAAAAATATCTTCGGTCTGCGCTCACTTTCGCCACCACGCCTCGTTAATACGAGGCGTTTGTGGCTCACGGTGCGACGATCCCTAACGCGGAATGAGGGAGGGAAAAGGCTTTTAGTTAGGTTTGGGAAAAGGGACTACTCAGCATCGGACACTCGCTGCGCGAGCCGATGCTTCGCCCTACGGGCTTGAGGCTTGCGCCTCAAGTGCTGAAATTTTTCAGTTATGTTCACTTCGTTCTCATGTGAAAAATTTCAGTCGCACCCTCTTCTCGGCTCCGAGTCCCTTTTTATCCCGGCACATAAAAAAGAAACCACCCAAATGGGTGGTTTTCTTTTTTCGAGCGGGAAAAGGGACTCGGACCCTCGACCCCGACCTTGGCAAGGTCGTGCTCTACCAACTGAGCTATTCCCGCGGGGTGAGCACAATTATAGCTTAAGGGTTTTAGATTGTCAAGGGCTTTTGAAGTGAAAAAATCAAAATTTCGTGCTTTTTTCCCCTCAATTCGAAGATTCCTTCCTTTTTGGCGATGTAACCATGGGGGATAGGCTTGGGCAGTTCCTGGAAGTAATCCTCCGAAATCAGGAACTCCTGGCCCAGCTTGGTGCAGAGCCCCTGGATCCTTGCGGTGGTGTTCAGCACGTCCCCGTGGTAGGCCATTTCGCTGCCGAAATTGCCCACTTCCGTAGAAATGACCTTTCCGCAGTGGATTCCTGCCTTGAACTGGGGGGTCACCCCGAATTTTTTCATGTATTTGGCGCTTTTCCCGGCAATGCTCTCCGAAAAGTCGAAAAAGCAATCCACGGGCCGCGCCTTCTTGCGGCAGGCCGACATCTTCCAAGTCAAGAATGCCCCGTCCCCCGCAATCTGGTAGATTTCGCCCCTGTTTTCCTCGCAACAGTTAGAAAGCAGGCTGTAATAGTCTTTCAGAAAGCTGCTGTACTTCACATGGCCCAGTTCCTCTGCTAGGGAGGTGGAATGCCTAAGGTCGATGAACATGAAGATCCGTTCCTCTTCCTTGGGCTCCTGGGACTTGCCAAGGAGGGTGTTCCAGAAGACCCGGGGGCCGAATTTCTTGTGTACAGAACGTAGGGCAGTAATGAGGTAGGCCGCAAAGAAATACAAGATTACCTGGACCCGCACCTCGTGGGACATTAGGTTGTCCTTGATGGAGGCTAGCGAGACCTCGTTGACAAGACCTTCGTCGGCATTGGACTGGAACAGCAATATGCACAAGATAATGCTTGCGTGTATGGCGGCGATAAAGTAGAAGGTCCGCACCAGCAGGGCCTTCCACACGGGCCTGCAGTCCCGCTCGTCCTTCAAGATAATGACGTCGTAGATTCCATGGGAAAGCCCCATGAACAGGGAGAACTGCAGCATAAGCAGGAGTGGCTCTATGGACAAGTCGCCCTGGTCACGATACATCTCCAGCATAGAAATGCCGATGGCAACCCCCATCCAGCAGAGCACGTAAAAGCAAACGGCCCTGAATTTTCGCTGTGTCTGTCGGGTAATGGCCATAGGTCTAGTGGATAAAGAGGGGGAGAGCCCAAATCATGGCGATCAGGATGATATCCTTGTAGGATTCGCCCATGAGGAGGGTGGAAGACAGGAAGAAGATGATGGTTGCAAGGGTCAGGAACACCCACAAGGGCGCCCGCTTTTTCAAGAATTTCTTAATCTTGTCTTTAGTCAATTTATCCATTGCAAACACTCGTTTTCCTCCTAATCTACATTATTTTTCCCTGCAGGCAACAACCATAAGTTATTTTTAGGATAATGCTAGGCCTGTACATCCATATCCCCTTTTGCGAAAAAATCTGCGATTATTGCGATTTTTTCACTATCCAGGGGCCAAATCGGCTCCACGGGGAGTACCTGGACCTGCTTTCCCGCGAAATTTCGGCCTTTTCTGAGCGCCATCCGGGTGTCATGCAGCAGGTGGAGACCCTCTACCTGGGTGGCGGGACCCCTTCCATATTGTCTCCGGAGGCGCTTTCCCGGTTATTTTCCATATTGGGTGAAGCCGGCGTGCCTCTCCTACGGCTGAAGGAAGCTACCATGGAGTTCAACCCGGAGTCCACCGATGCTGAACGCCTGGCGGTGGCGGTGGAAAACGGGATCACGCGGGCAAGCATCGGGCTCCAGAGCTTAAGGCCGGAGCTTTTGCAGGCGGTGGGCCGCAGGCACACGCCGGAATCGGGCCTTGCCGCTCTGGAGCGGCTGCTGTCGCAGCCAGGACTCCGGGTGACGGCGGACCTGATGTTCAACCTGCCCGGCCAGACAGTGTCCCAGTTCCTGGAAGACCTTGACTCTCTATCGGCGTACCCGCTGGGGCATATCAGCTTTTACGGCCTTAAGGTGGACCCACGCACAAGGCTTGGCCACCGGCTGGAAAAGGGCCTTGTACAGGTGGACGAAGACCTTTACGGCGACATGTACCGGGAAGGGGTCAGACTCCTTGAAACCAAAGGATTTGAGCGTTACGAGGTGTCGAACTTTGCCCGCCCGGGCGAGGAGAGCCTTCATAACCTGAACTACTGGCGTCGGGGCCATTACCTGGCCTTCGGGCCCTCGGCCCACGGCTTCTTTGGTGGCGAACGCTTCCATGCTCCCGACCGGTATCCGGAATGGCGCCGCTACGTAGAGGCCGGCTGCCCGGAAAGCTTCCTTGCGAAGGATCCCATCGGTCACGATGAGGTCGTCGCCGAGCTTATCCAGCTCTCATTACGTACAAAGTATGGTCTTGATATGGCAGCCTTGCAAGAATTGGGAGCTCGGCTCGCTGAAAAGTCCGTTTCGCGTTGGTTGGAGCGGGGCTTTTTGAAACGGCAGGATGGCCGCTTAGTTCTCGATGGCGACGGCTGGCTCTTCATGGATGCCGTGGTGGCGGACCTATATTCCAATTTGGAATGATGCCTTTTGTATGTCGGCTAAATCACAGATTTGTTGCCGGCCTTCTGTAAATGCCCCAGAATAGGGGACTTGCAACATTTCTTGTTTCCGCATTCCCTAAAAAAAACATATTTTTATGGGGTATAGGTGCCCAGGTTGTAAATGGGCGTGTTTGTTGTTGTGTTGAAAATGGACGAGGCAAGTATGTCGGCAAAGAGACAAAATGGATTTTTCCTATTTGTGACAACCCTGCTGCTGTTGGCGGCATGGGGGTTTGCCGGTGGTAACTTCAGCGGGGACTGCATCAACGATGCCAAGCCGGATCCGCGTTGTGTCTACCTGCCTCTGGATGTGGGGCAGAACATAGGGCTTTACGTAAAGGACGAGGACAATGGGGACCCGAGCCTGAAATATCGACTTCCGGGAGTCAACGTCTACATCTACGCTCCTAATGCGGGCTCCGATACCATTATGTTCTCTGTCGGTGGTGTAAATGCCGGTAACGGAGATCCCTTTGTTTCTGATGCGAATGGTTATGTGGTAACAAACGTGACAGGCCACTGGACTGTCACCAATGCGGAACTGGGTGTCTCTCCGGATCCGAACATGCCGGAAAACAAGATCAATGTCATCTACGTGTACAACTTCTATGTACCCCAGTTCCAGTTCTGCGAGGATAAGGACTGCAAGGAGGTGATTTCGGATATATCCGAAATCCAGTTGAACGTGGGCGACACTCTTCCGGTTTATGTGCAGTCCGTAATCCCTCTGGGCCCCTCCAAGGGTAAGCTGGACACCCTCGCCACGGATCTGTGGTTCTTCCTTACCTCAAAGCATGAGAGCCTTAAGTTCTTGACGCCTGCAAAAACTCCTATGGGACATCAGACCATAGAGGGAACTACCTACTATCTGGGTCAGCTTTCCAATTCCAGGGCGTCCTTCCTGGTTACATCGGACAAGGCCATTTCTGACGTGAACTTCACCCTGGAGTCCTCTGTCTATGTTCCGACACCGGGCGATACGGTGTTCCGTGTCAAGGAAGAATTTCCCGGCAATCTTCAGTTTGTGAACTACGGACTGCCTACCCTGGATAGCGCCTTCATTTATGATACCGACGGCGACGGTGTAGGCGACAGCATCGCGGCCTACTTCAACGGCCAGATGAACGGTGTTACGCTGAAGGATTTCCAGTATAACTGGCCAACGGGTGATGATTTTACCGATTTCAGCGGTGACTTTACCTTGGGCGGGCTCATTGCCGAACTGACAGGGGTCAAGACCACGATTCCCGATAGTGTGGGCCAGGGCCAGTTGAGGGTGGATGCTTCGTCTTCGGAGTCCGGTGCCAGCGGAACGCTTTCTACGGACATCCAGGACCGCATAGGCCCGGTTATACAGACGGCCACCCTTGAACCGGGCGACGGTGAGTTTGACTACGTGATTCTCAGTTTCAACAAGCCCCTGGATGAGTCGTGGGACTCTGGTTACGGATTCCTCCTGGACGGGGTTCCCCTGTCGATGACGGCGGTAGAAAAAGGAGTGGAAGGGAACGACCGCATTTGGAAATTCAAGGTCCCCAAGAATTCAGTCAAGGTAGGTCACGAAATCGAGATTGCCACCACCTGTGCCAAGGACAAGTGTCCCGATGGCCTTATTAAGGCTGCCGATGGCAACAAGACCGGCAAAAACAATCCGGTGAAGATTTCCAACTCGGGCAAGAACTACGTGGATGACGAGCGCAACGGCTTCTACGACAAGGACGGCGACGGCCGTATGGACAGCGCTACGGTGGCCTTCAAGGAGCCCATCTCCAAGAAGGATCTGGAAGAGATGGAAGTGGTCCTTTACTGGCTGGACAACCAGGGCAACGTGTTGGAGATTATCCCCGACCTGACGGACACCAACTTCGTGAAGCTTTCCAAAGATGGCCTGATGCTTTCCATTACGGTGGATTCCACCAAGTTCGACGTGCAGCGGATGCTTACCTACGTAGATACCGCAGGCATCAGTGTGGACAGCCTCAAGTACGGTTTTGCCAAGGTGTCAAAGCCGGTTGTTCAGGCCGATGGCTCTACCAAGATGGAAACTTACGACTGTACCATGCACGACCGCATGTCCCCGGTAATTTCGGGAACGTTCCTGAAGCCGGAGTCCTTCCAGAAGATGGAGGCCGACGTGCTGACCATCAGCTTCTCCGAGCCCGTGGATCGCGAGGCCATGAATGACCTGGGCAACCTGTCTGAATGCTTTAAGTTCAAGGTGGACGGTGAGTGGGTGTCTATCCCCTTCAGTTCGCTGGAGTGGAGCAAGGA
>CACZII010000099.1 GCA_902781185.1 Fibrobacter succinogenes | reverse complement strand
TGCCTTATGCAGCAAAGTGAAATTGAAGAAAAATTGGGTATGCCAAATGGGGGGCGATGTTTTGATGAATGTAAGGCCTGGATTGATGGGCGTGAATCTTGTTATGCGAGAGAGTGCAGATACGACAAAAAAATTGGTCAAAAGATGTATGGTATAACTGTACATTATGACATAGACGGAGAAGTATCGGGTGCCGAATCCATGGAATGGGAAGTAATCGATGATTGACGGCTCTTTATAAGCCGAGGAAAAACGGGGCGGTTTTTGAAACGCTTTTTATCTTGATCATAAAAAGCCCTTTACCAGAGGGCTGGGTTTGACACCATGGGGCGGGGAATTGCATCCTTAGCGAAAAATCGTCAATTAAGCGAACTTTAAGAACAATTTTGCCACGACGAGGGCATCTTGCCGTAATTATAAAAACAAAAAATCATACATCTCTGTGATTTTTGAACGAGAATAGTATATATTACATACAAGTTACGGATGTCTGTAACTACTGGTTGCGACGCTGTCGGCTTTGACCAGGTGACAACACAGGGATGTTAATAAGGAACATTTATGGGTAAATACTTGAATACTTGTGCAGCGTGTGGTTCGCGTGGATATAGCTATTCACGCGATGAAGCGCCTCCAGGCTGGATTATAACGCGCCCCAGCAGGTTGATATCGGGGGCAGATCTGAAATGTATTTGTCCATACTGTGCGCAGCAAAGAGCTGCAATGAGATGGAATAATGTCGGTAATGGGATGCGTGGCTCATCAACCGGCGAGTCTTCATCGGCTATAAAAAGTTGTTTCAGCTGCTTAGGCTATCTGGTTGGAGGTCTTGTTATTGCTGTAATTCTAATAATTCTTTTCTAATATCCGGCTCAACGCAACGGAAACATCTGCAACAGGTTTTACACGGTTTCCTTGCACTGGGACTCGCCGAGAATTTGGTTTTACTGAAAGTCCGTAATATTTTATATAAATTTACACCATGAATATTCTGGTGTATTTTCTTTTTGCTCTTTCGGGTTTTGCAGGACTGATTTACGAAGGTTCCTGGGCCCGCTACCTTAAACTTTTCCTGGGCCACGCCAGCTACGGCCAGGTGCTCACGCTTTGCATTTACATGGGTGGTCTTGCCATCGGTAGTTTTATCGCGGGCAAGATGGTGGAATGGGTGAAGCGGCCACTGCTTGGTTATGCGGCGGTGGAACTGGCCATCGGCATTGGCGGCCTAGTTTACCATCCGCTTTACAACCTGCTTACGGGATTCTTCTTTGACAGTGAATGGATTGCGGGCCTGGGCTTTACGGGTGCCGAGATTACCAAGGTGGTGCTGGCTACGGGCTCTACGCTCCCCATCGCCATTGCGGTGGGCATGACCTTCCCCTTTATTGCAGCTGGGCTCTTGCGCAAGAGCGGCCAGGAACTTTCGCTCCCCATGCTCTACTTTACCAACAGCCTGGGTTCTGCCATCGGAATTCTGGTGACCAGCTACTTGCTGATTCCTGAACTGGGTAACCATGCCACCCTTTGCGTGGCGGCTTCTATCAACTTCTTGCTGGCGGCGATTTTCGGCTACATCGGCTTTGCCACTTCGCCTAACAAGGAAGACGACGAGGATGATGTTGCGGATGCGGACCGTGCGGAAAATGGTTCGAGCCGTGTCGCCGAACCCCTGAATGTGGACTACGTGGCAGAACACAAGTTGCCCATGCCGCCCAAGAACACCTGGCTCTGGATCGCGGCCATTACGGGGCTCACCTCCTTCGTTTACGAGATTGTCTGGATACGCTTGCTCAGCCTCTTGATGGGCAGTTCCAGCCACAGCTTTGACCAGATGCTTTCGGCGTTCATTCTTGGGCTTGCTATCGGAAGCGCCGTCAGCGGCAAGCTTTTGAAGAAGGACTCCTTGGTGATCCTTTCTCTGGCTCAGATTTTTATGGCCTTCTTTGCCCTGTGTACGCTGTACTTCCACAAGCCCTTCTGGGGCATGATGAACGAGGCGAACCAGATTTTCAATACCACCGCCGACGGCTATATTTGTTGGAGCCTTTTCAAGTACGCCCTGTCTGTGCTGTGGATGGTGCCTACCAGTTTCTTTGCGGGCATGACCCTCCCGCTGATTACGGTGATTCTCACCCGGGCCTTCAAGAGCGAAGCCCCCATCGGCAAGGTTTACGGCTGGAATACGGTGGGCTCCATTATCGGTTCGGCAGGTGGCGGCCTGATTCTCTTGCCATTCTTGCAGCTGAAAGGCGCCCTGGTGCTTGCTGCCGTGCTGGACTTTGCAATCGGCTTTGTGCTGTTGGTGGTCTATCGTAAAAAGTTCCGCTACAGCGTGCCTTTCTACTTGGTGGCGGCCCTGATGGTGCTGCCTTCCATCTTCGTGAATTTCGATCCGCATCTGGTGACTTCCGGTGCGTTCCGTGCCTACAAGAACCTGCATCCCGATGAAAAGATTGTGGTGAAGGACGGAAAGACGGCTACCATCAGTTTCCACGAGTCCGATGTGCATTGGTACATCAAGACCAACGGCAAGGCCGACGCCAGTATGAGCAAGGACCGCAAGCACCCCATCGAAGGGGACGAACTGACCCAGGCGGCTACGGCCTTTATGCCCATGGCTATGCGTACTGAGCCTTATGACGCTGGCATGGTGGGCTTTGGCTCGGGTATGGGCGCCCATTACCTGCTGGCCGACCCGCTGCTGAAGGATTTTGACTGCGTAGAGATTGAAGAAGAGATGATGACTCTGGCTCGCGGGTTCTACCCCTGGAATGCCCGCGGCTATGACGACCCGCGTATTCACATCTACATCGATGACGCCCAGACTTTCTTCCTCACGAACCGTCGTAAGTACGATTTGCTGATCAGCGTGCCCAGCAACCCCTGGGTCAGCGGTGTGGCGAGCCTTTTCAGTCACGAGTTCTACGCCAAGATGCGCCGCTACATGAAACCCGGTGGACTTTGGGTCCAGTGGATTCAGACCTACGAATTCAACGACCAGCTGTTCCTGAACATCTTGAAGGCACTGGACGTGGTGTTCCCCTACGTGAGCCTCTACCGCGCCCCCGAGGAACCGGATATTATCATCGTGGCCAGTGACCAGCCTGTAATCCAGAAGGCTATCGGGCGTTTCAGTACCGATCCTGTGCTTGTGAAGGAATTTGAACGTATCCACCGGGAACCCGACTTCTTTGGCGAACAGAACTTCCTGTTTACCTCCAAGATGGTCCGGCCCATGATGGAGAATATTCTGCCTAACAGCATCTTTATGCCCATCGTGGACAACAAGGCCGAAGAGGCCCGCTTTGTGCATTCCAACGCCCACATTGTGCAGGTCTTCGACAGTTGTGAGGTCTGCTGGCCCGAATACCTTGACTCCGCCGATTACGCTCTTAGGCGTGGCGCTAAGATAAAGGCCATGATGCAGAACCGTGACGTCTATCGTGAAACTGCCCTGCTGGCTTACCTGAACCGCACGGATTCCCTGATGCGGGCACATGCCCAGCCACAAGCTGCGCAGGATTCTGCTAGCGTCAATCAGGCTAATGATAATAACGTCATTCCGGCCAGAGCCAGCCCCGGACAGCGATCCGGGGAGCCGGAATCTGGCGCCCTGGCGCAAAAACCCCGCTTCGCCGTGGCCGAAGCCTCGCCCGAATGGAAGAAGTTCCGGGAGGAATACATTGAGTGGGTGAGGGGTGTGCCTATGGAAGCCCGTGACACCAATGCCGTCTATACTAAGGTTCGCGACCTGGTGAATGCCGGGGTGTTCCCTGCCTCCTTCGTGGACGAGTTCAACATCCTGGAGACGGCCCGTGCCAAGGACTACGTGACGGCAGCCAAGCTGGTGGCGGATTTCTACGAGAAGTACGAAATCAAGAACATGGATGAGTTCTTCCTCAGGAACGCCGTGGTCATCGCCTTCTTGGCTCGTGAACCGGAACTGGCCAACGCCCTATACAAAGACGCCATCCGGCGCCACGAAGACATGTACGCTGTAGAGAAGCTCCTCATCGAAAAGGAAATCGTCCGCCTCCGCCGCGAACAGACCCGCAAGAACATGGGGATGTAATTTTAGGGGCTGAAGCCCTAGAACACGAACGTCAGGCCGAGGCTGGTGTAGAACGTGTAGAGGTGAGCCTTGGAGAGGCTGGATTCGGCGATGGCGTCTTCGTTCAGCAGGTTGGTGAAGCACTGCACCACGCGAATGTCGGCGATAAGCCAGCGGTTGATGGCGTAGCCCACGTTGAATACGCCGCCCAGTTCTACGCCCGAAGAGGGCAGGGTGTTCTTGCGCTTGTCCTTTTCACCGGTTTCCTTCATCTTTTGCGTGTATTCAGAGGAACCGGTGAGCTTCAGGTCCAGATTCAGACCTAAGCCAACAAAGAAGTTGTCTTCGTCGAAGGTGTAGCGGACAATAATGGGAATCTCGAAAAGCATGTAGTCGAGGCTGGCCTCGCTCTTGCTGTATTCGTTCTTGCTTTCGTAGTTGTACTTGCGGTACACGAAATCCAGTTCAGGGACCAGGCTCACATGGCGGATACCGATGGGCAGGCGTACCAAGATGCCGCCGCCGGCTTGATAACCGAAGCCCCAATCGTCGCTCTTTTTGCCGAAGACAGTGTTCATGCCGCCGGCGGCGCGGAGTCCGATCTGGATGGACCTGGAGAAGCCCTCTTTGCGGGCGCGGTACATCTCGGCGTTTTCTTGGAGGTACCGGTCATAGGTGTCGGTTTCGTCTACCTCTACGCATTCCGTGTTGGTGGAGTCGGCCTCGGTGCAGTCTTCGTATTCGTCGGGGTTAATTGCTCCTGCAACCTTGGCAGAATCTTTCTTGGTGCTGTCAGCGGGGCTTGCGACCTTTGCGCCTGTGCTGTCCGTTGCGGAGCTATCAGCGGTAGCCTCTGCGGACTGTTCGCCTGCGTTTTCGCCTTGGTTTGCGGCTTCGCTGGAGGTGGATTCAGATGTCGCTGCAGTCTCTGTGCCGTCGCAACCGTCGCCTATGCAGGCGGGGGCGGGCTCTTCGCTGGCAGGTTCGCTTTCCAAGGCCTGTCCGCCGTTCTGGGACGCAATCCAGGCCGAATCTACATCGGCTTCGTACTCCTGGGCGAAAACGGAGGAGCCGAACAATGCCAGAAACGCCAGCGGCAATGTAAACTTGGAAAGTTTCATAAACCCAATTATAACAAAAAAGGGCCTGAACGCCGTGTTTTTTCTAAATTTAACCCCGAAAAATTTAATGAGGCCGCGGCGGCATAGCTGGGGCGCTAGAGGAAAAAATGGCAAAGTACAATCCGCAAGAGATCGAAACCAAGTGGCAGGCCTACTGGGATGCCCACGAAACTTTCAAGACCGGCGAAGACAAGTCTAAGCCGAAGTATTACTGCCTGGACATGTTCCCGTACCCGAGCGGTGCTGGCCTCCATGTGGGCCACCCCGAAGGTTACACCGCCACCGACATCATCTGCCGTTACAAGCGCAGCCGCGGTTTCAACGTGCTCCACCCCATGGGTTGGGACGCTTTCGGCCTCCCTGCCGAACAGTACGCTATCCAGACTGGTACGCATCCGGCCATTACCACCAAGAAGAACTGCGACAATTTCCGCCGCCAGATCAAGCGCCTTGGCCTGAGCTACGACTGGAACAAGGAAGTCAACACCACCGACCCGAAGTATTACAAGTGGACGCAGTGGATTTTCAAGCGCCTTTACGGCACCTGGTTCGATGAAGACCAGCAGAAGGGCCGCCCCATCGAAGAACTCCCGATTCCTGCCGATGTCGAAGCCAAGGGCAAGGAAGAAGTTCGCAAGTACAAGGATTCTAAGCGCCTCGCTTACTACGCCGACGCTCAGGTGTGGTGGTGCAAGCACTGCAAGATTGTTTGCGC
>CACZII010000098.1 GCA_902781185.1 Fibrobacter succinogenes | reverse complement strand
CGGACAATCCAGGCGTAATCGTGGAGTCCGGATTTCAACTTGATTGTGGAGTAGGAATCCTTGTCAAAATAGGTCTCCTTAAGAGGCGTATGGTCCATTTCGGTAGAGAGAATAACATTGTCGTCCTTGATATTCGAGACAGAAATGCTTGCTTCGCAACGGATGGAATCTGCGCGTTGGAAAATCAGGGCGGGTTTTTTCAAGTTTATTGCTTCGCAGCTTTTATCAATTTCCAAATCTACCTTGACTGTAGATTTGCCTGTAGTGCCATTGAATTCAACGGTTGCAAAGCTTTCGTTCCAGTTGTCTTTCTCGTCGCTAATGGTAACGGTATAGGTCCATTTTCCGTTTGCACTAAGGGGTACTAGGTTGGGGGAGGTATGCTTGCCCAATTTTACAAACAGGGTTGCGGTGGAATCTTTCGGGTCGAATTCGCCCTCAATGGTCGCGGCTCCTGTTTCGCAAATCTTGAGAGGCGAAGGAGTGGTCACCTTGAACGATGTTGCTGTAATCTGACTTGCAGAATCCGTCACCGTTGTATCAGGCTGTTGCATGTAGTAGGTCTTCAGGTCGGCGCAACCGAAGCTCACCTTCCCGCTATAGCAGATAACGGAGAATTTCTTTTCGCCAACGGCGCTGGGAGCCCAGTTGGGTGTGAACTGGACCATTTCTCCGGTAGATTCGTTTCTCTCTCCGCCAATTTCTACGCCTACACCTGCAGGGCAGGTTCCCTTGATGGCCACACTCGGTGTATAGATGGTGTCGGGGATGGCCTCGAAAGTGCACTTGAGAGAGTCTTTGGCGGCGGTCTGTTTGGCCGTGTAGTCGTTATCCTTTGCCTGGATGGCCTCTTTCAGTTTGTCTCCGGTCATGGTGGTGTCACTGAGTATGGCATCAATTTCATTTAAGAATTCTAGGTCGCCGGAGGAGGAAAGTTCCATAACCAAGACTTCTTTTTCGGTGGTAACGATAGTTTCGCCGCCCTTAATTTCCACTTTTTGGTTGTATACCGTGAGTTCAAGTTTTCCGTTACGGAGGGAAGCGACGGGAGTGCCTTTGGAGCTCAAACCGATGGCTCCGTTGGTACCACGGATGGCGGCCGTGGCGGTTCCGGTCTTGAATTTGAAGGAGCTCTCCTTGCTGGCCTGTTTCTGTACGTCAAAACGGACTTTACCACTCTTGATGTCGGTCATGGCCGTCTGGACTCCGTCCTCGGACAGCAGTTGGGAGAATTCCACCAGGGAGTTTTCTTCTACCGAGATGGTACTGCCGTCGGGCAGCGCCACAATGGCTTGGGATTCTACTAGGGTCCTTATAACGTCTTTTTCCTTGACCTTCGCCCCTACGCGGAGAGGCACCCAGTTGCCTTCTGATTTCTTTTGGGTGGTCACGTCACCGATGACGGAACGAACCTTGCCCGAGGTATTTTTGGCAGCATAGGAGAACGGTACCGCCAACATGAGTGCGATGGCCACAAACTTAAAACGGCTTGAAAATGACATATAGCCCCTCTTTCAAGATTATTATACATGTTAAATATATTATTTTTGGTTTTATTGAGAGAAAAATGTATCTTTTGAGGGCTGAAAAATGACCCTAATCACACGAGGTGCCCATGAGTGCAGAATTTGAAGATCCTACCGTGGAAATGACCGATCCGGAAACCGGTGAACAGGTCATCAAGGAACTGGACAAGGCTATCCTTTCTAAGGGTGCCTGGCAGACCATGATGTTCCTTTGCCAAGAGCGTAACGCCAAGACCGGCGAGTTCGGCGAACCAAAGGTCTATATCCGTCGCTACCAGAAGGTGGCTGGGGCTTTCAAGGCCCGTAGCAAGTTCAATATCAGCGGAAAGGCCCAGGCCGAAGCCATTATTGAAAATCTTAAGAAATGGTATAACATTTAATGCCTGACCCTGCCAGTAGTAAAAAGAAACGTTACAGAATAGATTTCCTATGCCAGGGAAGCATTAAGACATTCCCCTGGAAAGACAAGTTCGACAAGATGGCCCACCAGCTCCTTGACCAGGAGGGGACGGGGAATAATGTAAATGTCGTCCTGTGTGATGATGATTTTGTCCGTGAAATGAATAAGTCTTACCGCGGGCTTGACAAGGTGACGGACGTGCTTTCTTACGAATGGCACGAACCCGACTTGCTGGGTGAAATCTACATTGCCAAAGAGCAGGTCAAGCGCCAGGCTCCCGAATACGGCAATAGCTTCTTTGCCGAACTAAAGCGGGTTATTGTCCACGGGCTACTGCATCTGTCGGGCTACGACCATATCAAGGCGGCCGACCGCAAGGTCATGCGCAAGCGGGAATGCGAATTTCTGGGGCTGGACCCCTACAAGGAGAAATGCTGATGGATTCATCGGTACAGTGGGCAATTGCCTTTCTGGTTATTTTTCTGTTCGTTTCTTTTTCCTTTTCGTTAGTAAAAACCGCCTTCAGCGGCATCTACGCAAAGCGGGAGGCCAAGGATAGGGAAGGTCGCGAAGAGAAGGTGGCTGCTATCGTAGAGCACGACGGCTTCAACGAGACTATCTCCATCGGCCGCATCTTCTGCAATGTGGGCAGTGGCGTTCTGGGCATTTACCTGTTCCAGATGGTCCCGTGGAACTGGGTCCATGATTTCAAGATACTTGCTTTTGTGGCTTACCTTGTGGTAGCCTGCATCTGCATCTACACAGTTACCGTTTTCTGCGCAAATCTGCTGGGCAATTTGAAGCCCGATACCCTTGCGGTGGTCCTGATTCCGCTTTATAAGATTATCAGGATTCCATTTGCAATTCCTGCCAAAATATGTCATGTTCTTTTTGTCGCCATCCTGAAGGGCCTGGGATACGATTCCAAGCTCAGTTTCTTGTCTGAGGAACGCCGCGACGCCGTACAGGCCGACCTTTCTGATAGCGGGGAAACGGACGCTGAGGGGCTGGAAAAAGAAGAACAGCAGATGATTCTGAATATCTTCGATTTTGTGGAGACTCCTGTCCGCGAAATCATGACGCCCCGTGTGGACATGTGCGCCATCGACGTGGAAACCACCCTTGAAGACCTTGTTAATGTGCTGAACAGTGAACGTCATTCTAGGCTTCCCGTATACAAGGATACGGTGGACAACATCGTGGGTATCCTTTCTAACAGGGATTTTTTGGAATGGTATACTGAGCACAGGGACGAACCCTTCGATATCATGAAGATCGTGATGCCGCCGGTATTCGTGCCTTACCACAAGAAGATAGACGACCTTCTCACCGAACTCCGCAAGACGGGTAACCAGCTCGCTATCGTAGTGGACGAATATGGTGGAACGGCGGGTCTTGTGACTCTGGAAGATATCTTGGAAGAAATCGTGGGCGAGATTCGAGACGAAGACGACATGGATGAGGATGACGATGTCCAAAAACTCAAGGATGGCCGTTACATCGTGGATCCCCTCATGACCCTTTCGGACTTGAGCGACGAGCTGGGCATTGAGCTGGAACCTCCCGAGAATTCTCATGTAGAGACCCTTTCGGGCCTGATTCAGGCAACTCTCGGCATTATCCCGTCTCCAGGTGCCGAAGTCAAGATTCAGGGTTATACCTTTCGGGTGCTAAAAATGGACGGTACCCGCATGGAAAAGGTCATGCTGATTCTCCCTCCCGGTAAGGCCGGTCCCAAGACCCAAGCTTTGAAGAAAATATAGGGAAATAGCCTCATATATAAAAATTGGGCCTGCACGCAATGTGTAGGCCTTTTTTTACAATGTGGCTAGGGCATTTTTACGAAAAATGTTATATATTTCTGTATAAGGAATGCGGATGGGATTGTTTTAACCAATAAACAAGCCTTTCTATATGAAAATTATTTCAAAATCCGCATTTTCTATGGCTATGTTGCTTGGAGCTTCTGTATCCATGGCAACAGCGGGACAGGCCATCACAGGAAACTTCTTCGATGAAAATGGGGCCTACTTTGGCCCGGACTGCGAAAGTAACGGCCCGCAGTCCACAGGATCGTTCTACACTGGCAGTTACACCAGTCCCTTTATCAAGTACCTCGGCAAAACCGAGGCCGAAATTCAGTCAAAGCTGGACCAGATGTGGAATCACTATTTCAAGGGTGACAACAACAGCAAAGTCTATTTCGAAACAAATGAAGGGGCCTATATCGAGGATATCAATAACCAGGATATACGTTCTGAAGGAATGTCTTATGGCATGATGATTGCCGTGCAGACGAACCACCGTGAAGAATTCGACAAAATCTGGAATTATGCCAAGAACAGGATGTGGCATAAAGGTGGTGACTGGGATGGCTATTTCTCCTGGCAGCTTAAGCTTAATGGCGGTAGCGATGAAAAGCCGGCCCCGGACGGTGAACTTTACTTCATGATGTCCCTGCTTTTTGCCGCAAACCGTTGGAATGATTCACAGTACATGTCTGATGCCCAGTACATTATGGACAAGATGTGGAATAACTACAAGTACAAGCTTTTTAATCAGCAGAATTACATCGTCACCTTCCAGCCTACTCCGGGTAACACCGAATTTTCGGACCCGTCCTATGATTTGCCGGCATTTCTGGAGCTGTTCTCTCGTTGGGCCGAAAAAGATCAAGATAAATGGTCTAGGGCGCTCCAGGCGACCCGTGACCACCTGTATGTATCCTCTCATAAGACAACGGGCCTGTTTACCGACTATAACAACTTCGACGGAACTCCACACAGTGGCTTTGATAGCAATAACCCCTCGGACACCTACATGTTCGACGCCATACGTTGTGCCATGAATTTTGGTATGGACTATTATCTGTTTGGCTCTGATGCCACTAGACAGACGGAAATGGCCAAGAAAATCATTGATTTCTTTGACAAGGACAACTATTCCCACGCCCACTTTACATGGGACGGCCAGTTGGTGAATAACCATCAATATGATGGGTATACCATCGGTCAGGCGGGAGCCAATGCCGTAGCCACCTATGCCTTGCTGGATGATGATTCGTACAAAGACAAGATTACGAAAAACCTTAAATTGGCTTGGGAGGCTAATCTTTTAACGGGCAACAACCGCTATTACGATGGTTTGGTCCATTATCTGGCAATGCTTCATTTGACAGGGAACTTCAAGATTTGGAAGCCCAAGCCCAGTGTTGAGTCAAAGACTGTGGATGCCAATGTATATAATGGGGTGACCTATAACAAGGAAACCACCATTCATTCCTTTGAATCCTGCAAGCTTTACGAAGTGAAGATAACGGGAAATGCGTCAAATGGCACGATCAGTCCTTCTGCCATCGGGGGCCATTTGGCACTAAATAGCGGTGTAAGGGTGAGGTCTAACAATCATTCCATTGTTATCGAAAACGCCTTGCCCGACACGAAATATATGATTGCAGACCTAAACGGTCGCGTTTTGAAGTCTTCTCGAATTCATTCTACAAGTCAGGAAATCCGCCTCAATAATAGGGGCCCGCTGCTGGTGATTGTGGGCAATAAGACTTTCAAGATAATGAAATAATATTTGTTTTTTGAACTCCGAAAAAAACGCCCCGCCACTCATCGTGACGGGGCGTTTTCATTGTAAAGGGAGATCCCCGCCTTCGCGGGGATGACATCCTTGCGGCTTACAAGCTAATCAACCCTTCGGTATCCTTGGACATGGCGTCGTAGAATGCATAGCGTGCATCGACTTCCTTCTGGAGGTCGTCGGCGAGCTTCTTGGCCACTTCCGGATTGCTACGGGTGAGCTGCTTGTAGCGGTTTTCGGTGTAGATGTATTCTGCAACCGGAATAGTCGGCTTCTTGGAGTCGAGGATAAGCGGGGCCTTTCCTTCGGCGGCGAGAGCCGGGTTGTAGCGGAGCAGAGTCCAGTAACCGGAATCCACGGCCATCTTCTGGTGCTGAAGCTGGCTGTTGAGATCGAAACCCAGAGTCCAGTAACCGGAATCCACGGCCATCTTCTGGTGCTGAAGCTGGCTGTTGAGATCGAAACCGTGGTTGATGCAGGGGCAGTAGCAGATGATCAGCGACGGACCATTGTGTGCTTCTGCTTCCTGAAGAACCTTCAGGGCCTGAGCGTCGTTTGCGCCGAGGGCGATACGGCCCAACTATGACGACCGTTCGCGCTAGACTCTAGCGTGACACTCCGATAGGCCATGGCGATGAGGCCGAGGTCCTTCTTGCCGGCGCGCTTACCAGCGGCAGCGAAGAGGGCGACTGCGCCACGGTTCGTGGCCTTGGAAGCCTGTCCACCAGTGTTGGAGTAGACTTCGGTATCGAGGACGCAGATGTTCACGTTTTCGCCGGTTGCCCTATGATGACCGTTCGCGCTAGACTCTAGTAAGACACTCCGGTCGGCGCTCACTCTCGCCTCCGACGACTCGTTATGACGAGTCGCCTACGGCTCACAGCGTGGTCGAGACCACCGTAACCGATATCTCTTGGGCGTTCCCCACTGACGTGGGTCGGGCTATATTTTAACGCACTTCGGGCGGCCCTATCGAACCGCCCGAAGCGCTGTTAAAACCAAGCCCCGCTACGCGGGTCTTGTCCCCAAGGGGTCACTATCCCTAACGCAAAACGACGGGACGGTGAAGCAGACCTTAAAATATATTGAAATCAATGAACTTGTAAAAGCCGGAGCTTTTCGCCGCTTCAAATTCACCTTCGTCAAAGGACTTGTTTACTAGACCTTCATGAATGATTTTCACAAAGGTATCCTTTAGCGGGTCAAGGTCATTCTTTATAGTGTTGTAAACGATAAACGAGTCAAGCCCAGCATAATCGTGGACAATCCTATTTCGCATTCCGCGGATTGCCTGAATATTTTCACTTGCAATTCCTGCTTTGGCTGTGTCCGAGAGTTTGTTGATGGATTCGCCTATGTTTGCAAGCAAGGTCAGACACGCATTGAATACCATTTGATCTTCTTTCTCAAGAAGTTCCTCGGTAGAATGAATGTCCTGTGTATATTTCTGAATTTTCAGTAGGGACTCGAGCATCCCCAACAAATGGAAAAGGTCGTTCCTGGGGTCATTCGACACGGATGGACTCCTTGTTTGCTCGATACAGGATAATGGGGTTTGCAAACTTCTCTATGACGACATCCACGGACTTGCCGGTCTTTTCGGAAAGTTCCTTCCGCAAGGACAACAGATCATTGTAGTCCTGGTAATCACGAACTAACAGGTCAATGTCGTTGGGTGTTGCAGTCCGGACAGACGAGCCGAATACAAAGACATCCTTCAGGCGATACTTCGCAAGAAGTTTGTTTTCACGGAATATCCGTAATATGTTTTCGGCAAATACCATATTTATCCCTTATTACATTACCAATATATATTTTTCTATCCGTTTGTGCAAGCTTTGGTTAGATAATCCTTTTTCATAAATTCGAAAATAGCACGCGTATAATTCGCCAAATCTACCATAATGACGGAAAACCTTGAAAAAAGTTGTTTTTCTGCGTTATTCTGGACTTTTGTCTTGTTACCTAAATTTTACAATGGGGGGGGTATGGACTTTGGCAGGGGCATTACCTATATTTAACAGGATAAACTATAGACGGGGATGTTTTATGAAGAAGTCTTTCCAGCGTGTCTTTGCGACCCTGAACTTGTTTCAGGGGAAGCAATCTCTAACCATCTTCTTGTTGGCGACATTCTTCGCCCTTTCCGCCTGTGACGATTCTTCGTCGGCAAGTGAAGGCAACAACGAAACATCCGCTGTTGAATCGTCTTCAAGCGAAAAGGACTCTGATTCCACCGAAGTGTCATCCTCTTCGATTGATAAGAAGTCTTCGGGTAATGAAACTAAAGAAAAAGATAAATCGTCTAGTAGCTCCGTGGTTTCATCTTCTAGCCAAAAAGTTGTGTCAAGTTCTAGCGATAAAGAAACCTCTTCGTCTAGTGTAAAAGCCAATAGTTCGGAAAGTTCGTCTTCGAGCAAGAAGAATGAGTCTAGCAGCAGTTCTTCTGTGAAACAATCTTCGTCCAGCGTAAAATCCAGTAGTAGCAAAACTCAGAATCCTTGGGGGACAGATAGTGAGTGGCAACCCTTCAATCTAGCTAATTTTGAGTATGGTGTTTATACGGATACACGAGAACCTGACAATGTTCGTGAATACCATTATTTGACTATATATAACAAGGACCATTCCGATTCTTTAACAGTGTTTGCTGAAAATCTGAATATTGGAAAAATGGTAGAGTTTGTAGATAGTAATTCATATCAAGTTGATGATACAATGATAGAAAAGTTTTGTTATGATAATGATTCCCTAAATTGTCACTATTATGGAGGCCTTTATCAATGGGCCGAAATGATGGGATTTAATGACAGTTGCAATACCAAGAGTTGTGCTCATTTGATAGAAGAGAACCATCGTGGAATCTGTCCAGAAGGATGGCGTTTAATGACCTATGATGATTACAAATTTGTCGCTCAATCAGAAAATGTTGTCCATAATAGCTATGAAGATATGAGATCCTCTTTTGGTTTTAATGGTTATAATGCAACTGGATTCAGTCTTGTGCCAGCAGGGTATATTTGGTCAAATGGATTTAAAAATTTGCGAGAGGCAACATACTTCCATTATCCTGCAGAAAGTGTAAAATTTGAAAAAAATACGTACTCGCGAAGTGCCTATATGGGCTATGACAATGGAGATCTTAATATTCAGAATGCCAAAAAAAGATATGCCTTCTCTGTACGCTGCGCTATGGTAATAAAGAAAACTGAGAACAACTAATATAAGTAAAGGTTTCATATGTCTAAAGCAAATAATAAAAAGAACAGAATTAACAAAAAATCTACAAATAGCTTCCGCATCGAATCTCTTGAACCAAGATTCATGATGGATTTTGCGGTATAAATTCCACATTCCATATTTCACATTGCTTGGTTTGTGGGTGGTGAAAATTTTTACAGGAGATAATGGTATGAAGTGTGTCAAGGGTCTTGGTTTCTTGTGGGTGGCGGTGCTCGCGGCAT
>CACZII010000097.1 GCA_902781185.1 Fibrobacter succinogenes | reverse complement strand
TATGCTTATTTCCAGGTTTTTCATCGTAGGGCTTGTTATGACATTCTGCTCGGCATTGTCGTTTGCCGAGGGGAATGTCTCGTACACCCTCCACAAGTCAGCAAGCCCTTCCGCCGATGAGCTGGATGCCTATGAGCGCATCACTACGGTCATGGATTCTGCGGTCAAGCTCTATAATACGTATTCAAATCTTTCAAAGTTTATCAACGTCTATTATGCCCCCGGTGTGCCCACTGCCGAGGCCAGTAGCAACGGCGACCTTAGGTTTGGCGAAAACCGCTCCTATATGGTGGTCCCTACGGCTATGCACGAGATGGGCCATACGATGGGAATCGGGACCACGTCGGAATATGCGGCAACCTGCGTGGACGGAGTCTTCAGGGACGACAAGGTCCAGGCAAAACTCCGTGAAATGGACGGCCCGAGTGCAGAACTTCATTGCGACCGGCAGCATATCTGGCCCTACGGTCTGAACCAGGCCAGCGAAGCCAAGTCCGAGCAAGACCTGGTCAACCACGTGATTCTCGTGGAAACCATATACCAGCAGCTATTCAAGGAGGCTTTCTATGCGGAGGGTCACCTGAAGAATATTGCCACAGGAAAATGCATGGGAATCACGGAAAGCAACGCTCTTCAGATGATGGATTGCGCTGATACTGCTACATTTATCAAGATGTTCTCCGTAGGCGAGCCCGTGGCATACCGTATTCAGCTTGGCAGTCGTTCCTTGGACGTGCCCAACGAGTCGACGGCTGCAGGAGCTACTCTCTCGACATACGGGTATAATGGTGGTTCACACCAGAAGATGTACAAGGATGCCGTAGATCCGTCCGACACGACCGTATTCTATCTAAAAATCGTTAAAAGCGATTTATACGTGAAGGCAGGGGAGGTTAATCTCACCCAAGATGTCAAATCGGGCAATGACAAGGAATTTCAGTGGACTTTTGTCATTCCTCCGAAAGATTCAACGGTAGACGCGATTCTGCGTCCGCTAAACCATGTACGGCCCGTCATATCAGGGAAAAAATTTGACCTTAAGGGACGGAATGTTCCCGTGTTGCGCAGAAACGAATATCGTGTTCTTTTCAGCAGATAAATAAGGTTTATTGACAAACAAAAAACCGGCTCGCGACGAGCCGGTTTCAAATTTTATGATTTCCGAGAATTAGACACCGAAAGCGGCATCAGCAGCTTCGGCGTTGGCGGCCGCGTTTTCCACCACATTTTCGGATTCGGCAGCGGCGGAGGCGGCAATAGCTTCTTCGGTCACGTCGTTGCTTGCCTTTTCAGTCATGGAAAGCTTGCCTTCCTTGAACTTGTACATGGCAATGGTAGTGGGCTTCTTGGTGAGCTGGATATAACCCTGACCGGCCTGGTTGTTGAGGAAACGGGCTTCGTGAGCCATCATGACCACAGCGCGGAACACAGAACCCTGGCATTCCTTGCTGGCATAAATATCATCGAGATAAACTCTCTGGTCGGACATCGGGGTACCTCCGAAATTTTTTAGAAGAGGGAGAGGGATTTAGAAGAGGGAGAGGGATTCGAACCCTCGTTACCGTAAAGTAAACACGCTTTCCAAGCGTGCGCCTTCAACCACTCGGCCATCCCTCCTTAGGATGTGGAGCCAAATATAGATTGATTTGGGGCACTTGTCAACCAATTTTGGCCATTTTTTGCATAAAATTTGCGAAAAATGACCGTTTTTTGTTGACTATTGCTTGCCGAGTTCATCCCAGACGACCTGCATGAGCGGTTCAAGGGTCCTGGGGGTGAAGTCGAACTTGATATTGGCAGCATCGAAAAGTTCCGGCAGGGGACGGCTGCTTCCAAGACTTTCGGCTCTGAAAAGGTCATCGATGGCCTTTTTCGGGTCCTTCTTGAAGTTTGCCCACACCTGCAGGGCTCCAATCTGGGCGATTCCGTACTCGATGTAGTAGAACGGGCACTCGAAAATGTGTAGCTGCTTCTGCCACAGGTTCCCGCGGACCGCCTCCAGGCTCGAATAGTCGATGCCGGCATCATAACGGTCCATGATTTCGTTCCAGATGTCCGTGCGGTCGCTGGCCGTGTGCTCCGGGAAACTGTAGATGCGGTGCTGGAAACTATCTACGCTGGCCACCCAGGGGAACAGCCAGATGACGTCTGTCAGTTCTCCGAGGACGCTCCTGGCGATGGCTTCCTTGTCGTCACCGTAGAAGGGTTTTAGGTTCGACATGCCGATGAGTTCCATGCTCATGCTGGCCACTTCGGCGAATTCGGCAGGCACGTCTCGGTACGGGAATATGGGCTGGTTCGCCAGGGCGAACTGGTGGAACGAATGGCCCGATTCATGCAGGAGCGTGTAGATGTCTCGGTCCGTACAGGCGGAATTCATGAAGATGAAGGGGAGGCGGCTCTCGTCAAAGCCTATCTGGTATCCGCCGGGGGCCTTGCCGAGCCTGGAATCTGGGTCTATGAGATTCTGGGCCTGCATTTCACGGGCCCACTTGCCTGCCTGGGGGTGGATGCTCTCGAAAATCTGGTCGCATTTCTCTATAAGTTCAGCACCATTTCCGTAAGGCTTCAGGGGCGGACGGTTCAGGGGATCTACGTCCAGGTCCCAGGGCCGGAGTTTGTCCAGACCCATTTTCTGAGCACGCTTCTTGTAGATTTCTTTAAGTAGGGGAAGTACCAGCTTCTCGATGCTTTCGTGGAAATTCTCGCAGTCGTCGGGAGTGTAGTCAAAGCGGTGCTTCGCCAAGAAGATATAATCGATAAAGTTTTTGCATTGGGCGTTTTTGGCAACTTCCTTGCGGATTTTGAATAAATTATCAAATGCGTTGTCCAGGGCTTCCTTATCCTTCAGGCGGCGTTCCCACATGGCTCTCCAGGCTCGCTCACGCAGGGCACGGTCTGTCTTTTCCATGTAGGTGGACATCTGCTGCATGGTCTGGGTCTTGCCTTCGAACTCCACGCTCATTCCACCGGTAATTTTCTGGTAGGCCTGAATTTCCTTGTTCTCTTCGGTCTCCAGAGGAATATTGTCGGGGGAAAACAGGTCCAGAGAGACTTGCACGCCCTTGAACCATTCGCCGAATTCGCTTTTGAGCGCATCTTTGGCGGGGTGGGCCATCAGTTTTTTGTTCAGCTTGTCGTCGTATTCGTTGATGACGGGCTGGATGTTTTCCACAAAGTCGGCGTAGGCCTTGGCGGCTTTTTCGTCCTTTGTATCACAGGTCATAGCCACGTAGCGGCGGCAGCTAACTTCGCCAAGAACAGAATTCAACTCGCTCCAATCCAGAATCCAGTCCCGTAGGGGAGTGGTATCGACGGGAATGTCTCGGAGCAGAAGACTCCGGTAAAGCTCGGAGACCTTCTTTTCGTCATCGGGATTCAGATTTTCGGGAACAAAACGGCGGGGGAGTTTCATAATCATTCCTTAGGGAAGATGGAATAGACCCAATCGCTGACTAGGCCGTCCAAAAGCGTCTTGCGGGCCCTGTCTTCGAGAGCCTTGATTTCTTCGGGTGTAATGGGATGTTCGATGTCAAAATCAAAGGAAACCATGGGGCCTTCAGCCTCCAGAGAGACGAAGATCTCCCCCTTGATTCTGTACTTGGTGATTGACGCGAGGCCAAGGAGCCGCTTGTCTAGCGGGAACTTGGTCGTAAGCGTAAGATCGTTTATCCCGGGCATAAGGACTGTGGAGTCCTTCAGCTGCAGCGGAAGCTCTATTAGGGTATCCAGGAAAAGTTCAGCTTTCAGCTCCCGAATCCACAGTGTGTCAGGGCTCTGATTTTTTGCCGTCATGACCGCTGTCAGGTGGGCTTTGCCCAGTTCCTTTTCAATGATTCCACGTGCAAGGTTCTGGACCATGAGGACTACCTGAGGGTTCGGCAACAGCGTAGATTTTAGGTCTTTGATATTTTCGAACAGGTCTGGATTGATCGTTACTGAATCCAGTTGGAGTTCCTTGAATTCCAGCTTTGTCTTGGACAGGATACTGGCCGCGTCAATCTTACGTGCCGCCGCACAGCCCTGCAGGAGAATGCCCGTGAAGGCTACGGTAACGATAAAAAGAATCCATTTCGATATGGCAGAAGACATCTTCATTGTGTTTACAATATATAAAGAATAGAGTTATAGGTTTGGCCTTAATGCATTAAAATCGCCAATTTTAATGTATATTCTTTGCCGATAATGCGGGTTATGTAAACTAAAATACAGAAAACGAGAGGGGTGTTTGTTTCACAATAATACTATTATGCTTGGTTTTACGCTCAAATTCCCCTGCTTTACCTTTGGCATATATTTTGCTAAATTTGGCACGGAAAAGTAAAACGCATGCCCAACAGGCAATTTTTTAAGGATTCTATAGAAATGGCTGAAGATTTGAACGAACAGGAACCGACCGCAGAAGAAAAAGCAAAATTCGAAGCAGACGTGCTTAAGGCCGCCGAAGACGCGATGAAGATGGATGGTTCGACAGGCTCACCAACCGAGAACAAGGACGATGCCCAGGCTGCTGGCGACGCTCAGGCCGAATCTGGCACTGAACCGTCCGCAGAAGCGGCTGCCGAACAGCCTGCCGAAGCTGCCGCAGAAGTCGACCCGACCGAAGCCTTGAAGCAGCAGCTGGCCGATGCCAACGACCGCAACCTGCGCCTGATGGCCGAATTCGACAACTACCGCCGCCGTACCGCCAAGGAACAGCTAGAACTCATCGAGACTGCCAACGGAAAGCTCCTGGAGAAACTCTCCGAGGTTCAGGACAATTTTGAACGCGCTTTTGCCAGCGAAAACAAGGCCCAGGATTTGGAAGCCTTTGAAAAAGGCATGCAGATGATTTACAACCAGTTCGCGAAGATTCTCACCGACGCGGGCCTCGAGCAGATTGACCCCACCGGCGCGGAATTCGACCCGAACATGCACGAAGCCCTGATGCAGCAGCCCAGCGAGACTGTTCCCGAAGGCCACGTGGTCACCGTGTTCCAGAAGGGCTACAAGCTCAAGAACAAGATTCTCAAGACCGCGAAAGTCATCGTCTCCTCCGGGAAATAGGTCGGATAGCTCGTTTAACCTAAAAATTGACAATTTTTTAATGATGTTAACGATTGCAACGTCATTCCGGCCACGAGCCGGAATCTAGATGGTGGCTCAAGGCCACCATGACGCGTCGGAATCTCCCCCACCTACTTTTTATAATAAATTATATTTGACGCATGCTTAAGGTAAACGGACAGGATGTAGACGCAGCGGGCAAGACCTTGGCCAGCTATATTGCCGAGGCTGGTTATAACCAGGTCCGTATCGCCGTGGAACGGAACGGTGAAATTGTTCCCAAGTCCAAGTATGGCGAGACTGTCCTTGCCGACGGAGACTGTGTCGAAGTCGTGAATTTCGTAGGTGGCGGCTGATGACAGCCGACCTCCCCTCTCGCGAGCAAATCCTAGAAGCCCTGGTAAAGAAACAGGGCTCTTCTGCTGTTGAAAAACTACAGCGGGCTACTATCGCCGTATGCGGACTGGGAGGCCTTGGCTCCAATATCGCCATATCCCTCGCCCGCGCTGGCGTCGGCAAACTTATCCTGATTGATTTCGACACGGTGGACATCACCAACCTACACCGTCAGCAGTACAAGATGAACCAGGTGGGCATCCCCAAGGCCGAAGCACTTCTCCAGAACCTGAAAGAGATCGCCCCCTACGTGCAGTATGAAGTCCATCAGGAGCGCGTGACGGCAGAGAATGTCGTCTCGCTCTTGGAAGGTGCTGATATCATCTGCGAAGCCTTCGACAAGGCAGATGCCAAGGCCATGCTGGTGGATACGGTTTTGGAACAGCTGCCCCAGAAGTATCTGGTGGCCGCAAGCGGAATGGCAAGCTACGACAGCGGGAATTCCATAAAGACCCGCAAGATTACGGACAGGTTGTACCTCTGTGGCGACGGCCAAAACGATGTAGATAAAGTTGTGGGGCTTGTTGCTCCCCGTGTCATGCTCTGTGCTGCCCATCAGGCCCTGACCGCTATCCGGCTCGTGCTGGGTCTGGATTAAGAATTCATCAAGCTCTTGATGAATTCCGGGGCGAAATCGACGCCGTTCGGCCATGTAATCGTGTGCGCTCCGGAATACTCAGTATCTTTTTTGCTATTTCTCAATTTGCATATTACGAATGGCGTTTACCCATCTTTCTGGATTTCGAACTTTTACTGATTTATTTTCAAAATATGCTTTAAAGGCGATGTCCCTATCATTCATAAATTCTTTCTGTTCTTCGTCGGTATATCCTACGGCCTCCATGAAATCATTGCAGTCATAAATAAGCCTACGGGTAGCTTGTCCTTTTAAAGATTCAATAAAATTAGGAACATCCTCTTTTTCCATGAGTTTTGTATCAATAGAGCCATCGTGGTTGTATATTGCTATTAAACGACAGTCGTCTTTTTCAAAATCGTATGAATTGTTTTTCCTTTTTGTTGGAAAAGTTTTTTGACACTCTTGCTTGTTGGGGACGAATGTTGTGTGCTTAAAGATGTTGAACGACCTTATTTTAGACTCCCTTGATTCAAAGAACGTACCTGACTCAAATATTTTTAGATCCTCTTCATCATTCATTAAAAATTCAATAATCGGTATTTTGGAGTTTTTTTTCTTTTCGGAGCATTTGTGTGTTACAGCGATTTCGATATACAGAGAGTCTCCGTTTGGATTAGTTAGTAAAATGTCCGGCTTAAAGTTTTCGTCCCATTGCTCTTCTCGTGCAGTAGAAAATTTAGGCAGGATTTCAAATTGCTGTGCGGAAATATCTTTTGTACATGGGTACAGCATCCCAAATGGACAGGGGGATTCTTCGCATTTACTAGGACCTGCATACTCTAAAATTAAAGGTACATCCTTATCTTTACACTTTTTGAATAGATCTAAAAATTTTGCTTTAGCAATTTGATGGAGATATGTTTCTCTGTTACATAGAGAGTCTTCGCCTGGATTATGGGAAAAATAATGCTCGTTATGGTTGCCTAAGTTGGCCTGCATCCGTTTGCCACATCCTAAACATGTGAATATGGTAGTTTCTCTAAGTTTAGGAGTTACATCAGAAATTTCGAAAATGTTCCCATTTTGATCTTTTGCATATTGATATTTAGCCATGCGTATAATATATATCCAATCTGCTGTCAAAAATTAACAGTTGATAATTTTTTTGAGAGGCCGGGGTTTTTAAGGGGTGTCCCCCTAGGAGAGGGGGTGACGGAAGACTTGCCCCTATCAGACGGTAGTGTGAAATGTATGGATCCCGTCGCTACGCTCCAGGATGACGTGAAAAGGAACGCTCTTGAACGACGCAAAGAGGGGCAAGGCTGAAGGCAGGGGGATGCCTCCCCCACCCTTTTATAGAGTGTTTTAATATGAAACACGGCGATTTTGGCCCTTTACGGGCCTTTTTCTTGTTTCAGAACGAAACGAAATGGCCGTTTTTTGCCAGTTATTAGCATTTGGCACGGTTTTTGCTTTTAAATGGGCGTAAAAAGGCCTACGGGCTAAAGAATTTAAAAATAGGAGACTCATTATGAGCAAGATTATCGGTATTGACTTGGGAACGACCAACAGCTGCGTGTCCGTGATGGAAGGCGGCAAGCCGG
>CACZII010000096.1 GCA_902781185.1 Fibrobacter succinogenes | reverse complement strand
ATCAGTTCCTTCGGAAATTCGAAGTTGTAGTCCGAAAGCTTGTGTTCCGATTCCATCAAACTAATCATCCATTTCGGAAAGGGTCTTTTTCAACAAAGCCTTCATCTCCTTTTTCAAAGATTCCGGCTTCAGAATTTCAACATCGGGCAAAACACCCATAAGCCAAGCCTTGAAATCCGGCGTAAGGCGAAGTTTCAAGTCCACAATGTCGTTCTTGTTCTTATCCTTACGCACAACGGCAGGCGGATTGAAATGAGATTTTTCAAACTGGGTCTTAAGCCAACTACCGTTTTCGGGCTTAAGCATCAGGGAAATTTCCTGAGGGGCGATTTTGCTGTCAATATACTTCCCGTAGGCGTACTTGTAATAGCTCTGCTCGTCAAAAAAGATTCCGCTTTGGGCCAGTTTATTGGTGACCGTAATGCTGGTAACGTTTTCCAACATGTACATCTTTAAAATTCCCTTTTCCGCAAAAGTCTCATCGGCGCCAATAATGTAGACCGTATCCATTCGCATAACCACCTTCACGGGGCTAATCTCGACTGTTTCATCTTCCTTTTTTGTTGAGGCATGATGGTAAGCTATACGAATTTTTACCCCACTGTGAATCGCATCCAGAACCTTGTTCACGAATAGGTCCTGTATCTTGTTGTCACTCCAGGGGCCATAATCCATAATCAGGTCCTTATCCGTAGTAATGGCTTCGGGCCTGAATTCATCGGGATTGGTAGTCTGCATGGCGGCAATCAGCTTATCCACCAACTTACGGTTCTTTACGTCGCTGGGTGAATTTCCCGTCATGTTCTTCTTGATTTTTTCAAGCTGTTTGACAGACTCCTGATTGAAAGAGACCTGCTCATTCACCTGGATTTTGAATGCCGTCTGTCCCAACTTGTTCTTGCCTTTGCGAAGTCCGCAATTTTCACCTCGCAGGTATTCCAAATAGCGAAAAGCGGTACGGGGCCCGCGGCCAATATGGGCCGCAATCTCTTCTACCGTCCTGTATTCCTTCAACAGGGCCTTAACATCGTTGATTTTTTCGTATCCTTTCCCAGCCATACTTACCTCGTTACTTAAACTATTCTCAGCCTATTCTCAATAGACGTGCTCAAGACACGCCTTGCCACGCAGAACATGGCCAACTGCTTCTGGATCAGAGAATGGACCTTCCCCTCCAGCAAAAACTTTTCGTCCACGTAATTCACGCGAATCAGCGAATCCCCCAAACGGGAATTCATGGAAAGTTCGTATTCCAGTTCCTTACAGACTTTGGTATTTTCTATTTCATCCATAGGGATAGAATTGATCTTCAGATCCAAATCCAGCACTCCCGGGAATTCTGCAATCTTGCTTTCTAGTTCCTTCGGGTAATATTCCCGAATACAATCTAGGGATACCCGTACACGACCCTGTTCTACCTGGACCTTGTAATTAAAAATCCTAAGCCCCGGAGTTTCAAGGAGAGACAGTATGGACTTTTCAATTTGTTCGTCAGAAATGTAGGACTCCGCACGGATTTTCATGAAATCCACACAACCCCGCACCCTCTGCATACCGTTCACACAAGCCCTAAGCGCCCGTTTTACAGACAGATTTTTTACCAGACCATCAAGGTATACGATTCCCTGACCCACTGTGACCGAGACCCTACGGGAATCTTCCGGAAAAAACTGCATCAGCTTATTGCGGGTCATGTCCGAAAGCTTGGCGTTAGGCAAATTCTGGACCGCCTGGGGTAACGTAATGAACAGCAGGCTGTTGTCATCCATTTGCACAACCAGCTTGTCCTTTTCCCCATCGTTCACGTAGCCTACTGCCACACCGAACATATCCCGGATGGCATGGTACACATGGTCTCCAATAAGCGTCAATGCACTCTGCGCCGGTAGCAGGCGGTATCCTCCAGGAGCCCTTTCCTCTTCCACAGAGCATTTGGGGCATTCCACCTTCTCGTCCTTGGCTCCGCCATAAGTAAGCACATATATTTCTTTGTCATGGGTCTGGAAACAGCTCTTGACCAGTCCCGGCTTCACAGAATCCTTGAAATAGAGCCAATTCCCGGGCTGGACGCGGTTATAGCCGTAAATTTTCGTATAGTCCGCATGTTCCTCGCTAGTACCAAAGTAAAATTCGTTGGAAAAGCAGACCACAACGTTCTGACACACCTCACAGGAGCACAGAAGCGGAATCTTCGGTTCCATGCCACCGTAAGTGGAATAAGGTTCCCTTGCAAACAGACCATGCTCTGTCACCCGCTGACAGCGACAGCAGAACATCTTCTGGGTCAGAAGTTTATAAGGGAACTGTTTACGCATTATTTTATTTCATCAGAGGCATCGCCACATCGATGCGACGGAGCACTTCTTCCTTGCCGATGATTTCGAACATTTCCCAGAGGCCCGGGCCAGCGGTCACGCCAGAAACAGCGAGACGCGGAGCACCGACAAGTTCACCGACCTTGTGGCCGCAACGTTCGGCCAGGTCGTAGAAACCCTTCTCGATCACCGGAGTCTTGAAATCTTCGATGGAGGCGAGCATGTCGCGCACGAGCGTCGCCACTTCTTTGGAGCCTTCGCCGAAGTGCTTCTTCGCACCCTTCTCGTCGTAAGTCGTCGGGGCCACAAAGAAGTACACGGCCATGTCGGCCAGGTCCTGCACAAAGTGGGCGCGGGGCTTCAATTGCTTCACGATTTCGTCGAGGCGTTCTTCCGGTTCCTTCGAGAGGTCGATACCCTTTGCGGCGAGCCCTTCCTTCATGATGTTTTTGAGGAAGCCGTCGTCGCACAGGTGAATATGCTGGCCGTTCATCCACTGCAGTTTCTTTTCGTCGAAGCTGGCGGACTTCGGGTTGATGCGTTCCAGCGTAAAGCTTTCCACCATTTCCTTGATGGTCATGACTTCGCGGTCGTCACCCGGGTTCCAGCCGAGGAGAGCCAGGTAGTTCACCAGCGTTTCGGGCAGGTAGCCAAGATCGCGGAAGTCGCCCACGGAGGCGGCACCCTTGCGCTTACTGAGCTTACCGCCGTTCTTGTCGAGAATCACCGGCAGGTGGCACCATACGGGCGGCTGCCAGCCAAAGGCCTTGTACAAGAGTTCATGCTTCGGCGTGGAGCTAATCCATTCGTCGCCGCGGAGCACATGGGTCGTACCCATCAGGTGGTCGTCCACGACGCTTGCAAAGTGGTACGTCGGGTAACCGTCGCGCTTGATAAGCACCAGGTCGTCCAGAAGTTCGTTCTGGTAGCTGATATGACCGCGGATCATGTCGTCAAATTCGGTGACGCCCGTTTCGGGCACCTTGAAGCGGATGACGGCCTTTTCGCCGGCGGCAATGCGGGCTTCAGCTTCTTCACGGCTAATATTGCGGCAGTGGCGGTCGTAACCCGTAACCGGCACGTGGCTCTTTTCCTGTTCAGCGCGGACTTCCTGCAGGCGTTCTTCGGTGCAGAAACAATAGTAGGCGCAACCCGCATCCAAGAGCTTCTTGATTTCGCGGTGGTAGATATCAAGACGCTCGCTCTGGAAGTACGGACCGCAGTCACCTTCGCAACCCGGACCTTCGTCCCACTGGAGGCCCAACCACTTGAGGTCGCGCATCAGGTCGTGCAAGGCAGTTTCGTTGTAGCGCTTACGGTCGGTATCTTCGATACGCAGGTAAAACGTACCGCCCATGTGCTTGGCGAAAAAGTAGTTGTAGATAGCAGTACGGGCACCGCCCACATGCAGGTAGCCCGTGGGGCTCGGGGCAAAACGGACGCGGACAGGACAGGTAGCAGTATTCTCGCTCATAGATTCCTCTTAAAAATTGCAAATATCGCGCACAAACCAGCGCACGAATTTTCCGTGTCAAAAAATAGCAATTTTTGAGCAAATACCCTGTTTTTTCGCTCTTTTGAACCCAAATTCAAGAAAGCCCACTTGAGATTTGGCTATCTTTTTGACCATCAATGAGTTACAAGGATTTCAAAATGGAAGCATTAAACGCATTTCTCGATACCGTCGACGGCTTTGTGTGGGGAATCCCCCTTATCGCCGTAATCCTATTCGTAGGCATATTGCTCACCAGCCGTCTCGGCGTACTCCAGGTAACGAACCTGGGCAACGCCCTGCGCTATATGCTCCATAGCGAAAAGGAAGGCCAAGGCGAAGTTTCCAGCTTTGCCGCCCTCTGTACCGCCCTTGCCGCAACCGTCGGTACGGGTAATATCGTAGGTGTGGCTACCGCTATCGGTACCGGTGGCCCGGGCGCCCTTTTCTGGATGGAAGTTGCAGCCTTCTTCGGCATGGCTACCAAGTATGCCGAAGGCCTGCTAGCAGTCAAGTACCGCAAGGTGGCAAATGACGGTAAGGTTCTAGGAGGACCTTTCTACTACATCGAAACAGGCATCAAGGAACGCTTCGGTCTCAATTTCAAGTGGCTTGCCGTGCTGTTCGCCATCTTCGGTGTACTGGCCGGACTTCTGGGTATCGGAACCATCACCCAAGTGAACGGTATCACCTCTGCTGTGGCCACCGTGTTCCCCACCGGTGAATTCGTAAACATCGGAGGGAACTCTGTTTCTATATCCACTGCCATTGCAGGCCTTTGCTGCGCCGGTTTTACGGCTATGGTCATTATCGGCGGTCTCAAGCGCATTGCAAAAGTCGCCCTTTACATCGTGCCGCTCATGGCCATCTTTTACATTCTTTTCTGCCTGCTGATCCTCGGATTTAACTTTTCTCATATTTCTAGCGCTATCCAAACCATCATCCAAGCGGCATTCAACCCCAGTGCCGTTACCGGAGGCGTTGTAGGCACCATCTTTATTGCCATGCAAAAGGGTATCGCCCGCGGTATCTTCAGTAACGAAGCCGGCCTTGGTTCTGCCCCTATCGCAGCCGCCGCTGCCAAGACCAGCGAGCCTGTGCGTCAGGGCCTCGTCTGCATGACCGGCACCTTTATTGACACCATCATTATCTGCTCCATGACGGGCCTTGCCATCGTGGTAACCGGCGCCTGGACTCCGGAGCTCGGGCTCCAGGGCGTGAACATCACCATGGAAGCCTTTACACGCGGTCTCTCTAACCTGCCCTCTGGCCCAAGCGTCGCCCCCTTTATCCTTACCATCGCCCTGGTGTTCTTCGCCTTCACCACCATTCTCGGCTGGGCATACTATTCCGAACGTTGCCTGGAATACCTGGTGGGTCGTGGTAAGAAGGGCGCCATCCTCGCGTTCCGTTGGCTTTACGTGGCCGCCGTGTTCATCGGCCCCTACCTCACGGTAAGCGCCGTGTGGACCAGCGCCGACATCTTCAACGGGCTTATGGCCTTCCCGAACCTTGTGGCACTGATTCTCCTGAGTGGAATCGTGGCACGGGAAACGAAAAAGTTCTTCGAGAAGTTGGAAAAAGAAAAGGATTAATTGTCGCTGGGCAAGCCACCCAGCATCTCGCAGAGTTCCTCGCCGATGAGGCCATTATCCATCGTCAACGAGAGAATGCGCTGTTCCAATTCAGTTGGCGGGTCCATTGGGCCCGCATTTTTTTTGTCCGAAGCACCCGCAGCTTCGCGCACCAGAAGTTCACCGAGTGCAGCGTGGAGCGCCAAGGACGCATCGATGTACTTGAGGTGAGTCGGCTCTTCTAGAATAAAGTTCAGTGGCTTCTTTTCGGCAAGCACACGATCATTCGGTACACCCGGGCCATATTCGTCTTCTACACCCATGTTGGCAAGTACGGCGTTGGATTTGTTCAGAGCGTCTGCCAGTTCTACCCGGTCAAGGGCCCCCTTCACGCCAGTGGCCGTCACCACAAAATCGGCAGCACTCACAAGAGCAACAACCGATTTCAGGTCGTTGCAATCCGCAACAGGCACGCCGTTTGCATCCAAAAAAGGACTAGCGCCGCGAGCCTTATCCGTTACCACTTGCACGTGTGCGCCCTCCAGCAAAAGTTGCAGTACGATTCCCTGGCCAACCTTGCCACTCCCGAACACCACAAAACTTTTTCCGGCAAAGGCGGCACCGTCACTACCCGCATCTGCGCCATTTTGACCGACGTTGCCGTAGCCGAGCTGGGCCAGAGCACGCACATAGCCCTCGCCGGTTCCCAGGCTGGTCTCAATACGCTTAACGATTCCACTGTCCGCCACATAAACAGGCTTTTCGCTGTTCTCGTAAAACTG
>CACZII010000095.1 GCA_902781185.1 Fibrobacter succinogenes | reverse complement strand
AACGTTACCTGTGATGTGGACATCTACCACCTCTTGCTGGACGATAGTTGCCTATTCGGTCTAGACTCTCATTGCAACGTGGTGATGCCGTTCCGTTCTGCTAGTGACAAAGATGCCTTGTGGCAGGGACTCAAGTCGGGGACTGTGGATGCCATCAGCGTGAATCACGACCCGGTACTTCGTCAGGATAAAGAGGTGAATTTCGAAGACGCCGTACCTGGCGCCATCTCTCTGGAAATAGTCCTTCCGGCTTTGTGGAAAACCTTAGTTGAAAAGTTGGGTGAGACTCGCGCTATGGAACTTCTTTCGTTTGCTCCGGCAAGGCTCGCTGGGGTGGAATCATCGGCGCTGTCCCTTGGTTCTAAGGCGAACCTTGTTCTGTTTGACGACAAGGGCGAAACCAAAGTGGTCCCGTCCTTATTTGCAGGCCAGGTCCGCAATTCTCCGCTGTTAGGTCAAACCCTTTCTGGAAAAATCAAGGGCTCTTATTTGGGCGGTCTCTGGACCGAGGTCTAGGCTAGATGATTGAACCCCTGCAGTTGTTCTGGATCTTTGGCATTGTGGTCCTGGTGCTTGCGCTGGTGGCCCTGATAGAGATTAGGCGCAGCTATTTCCGCAGGGAACACGAGGTCATGTTTGGAACACCTCTGTTCGATGCACAGGTGCAGGAGCAGGGTCTATTGCCCGACGAAATCAAGGTTCTCGAAAAACTGGTTCGTTCCTCTCGGTACGAAAATAAGGATGCCATCTTGAATACGGCAGCCCTTTTTGAATCGGCGGTGTCCAATTATTACGATTTCAAGGGAGAGGAGAATGTTGACGACTCGGTCCTTGCCACTATAGGAGTCCTTCGGAGAAAGCTGAACTTTACGGCGGCGAACCCTCTCGCAACGGTAAGTTCTACCAGACAGTACAACGAGACGAATCGAGTGGATGTGCTTTTGGATGGTGGAACCCGCCTGTTTCATTCGACAATCCTCAGTACCGATGAACTGGGTCTTGTGGTGGAATACGACGAATCTATGGGTTCGGGCCGATCCCTTGTGGGCCGTTCTGTCCGTTTACGCTGGACCCGTCCGGAAGATGCCGTCTATACGGCCCGTGTGATGGTAAAGTCATTTGATAGGGGGCGCCTGACGCTTTCCCATGCCTCTACTCTCGAGAAGAAACAGTTGCGCCGCTGGGTTCGTGAACCTGTCGACTTTCCCGTGGAGGCCACCCTTGAAGACGGCTCTACTTGCAGCGGGGTGCTTCTGGACCTTTCTGCAGGCGGTATCCTTCTGGGGCTTCCTATGGACTGCTCTTCGGGGCAGCACCTGAAGATCAAGTTCGAACTGCCCAGTTTTGGCGAGGAGAACGTGGAAATTGAGATTTTGCGCAATTTAGGCCGAAAAAATCCGAAATTCCAGGACTATTTCTTCTTGACGGCCTCCTTTGCCGGGGCCTTTGGATGGACCCAGGAGAGGGTTCTCCAGTACATTTTTGAGGTGCACAAGCAAAAAAAGGCCCCCGAAGAGGCCTAAAATGTCCTAAGTAGTTCATTTTCAAGGACTTAGATGAATTTTTTGCTTGACATTTGGCATTTATAAAGGTAGAATTAGGGTAGTATAGTTTCCGACTGGAGTTTATTTTGGCTTTAAGTTTGATAGCTAAGATTCGCGGTGAGCGCGTGACCGTAGGCATTGATGTTGGTCATTACAGCATCAAGTATGTTAAAGTCTATCACAACAGCCGCGGGGGCAAGGTAGTGGTTGATGCCGACCTTGAACCTGTACCCGAGGGTGCCATTGTCAATGGCGAAATCCAGCGCCGTGAGGGCGGGGATGAGTCTCAGGGTTCCGGTGAAAAGAAAGAGAAAGATGGCTATGACCTTCTGAGTGAGGCCATGACCAAGCTTATGCTCCGCCATCCTCTGGACGAGTCTACCGACTTAGTGGCATCCGTGAATTGCGGTGCTGGCGCTGGCGGCGTCCTGGTGGACCGGTTGAGCGTGAAACTTCCCAAGAATGGTGATGAGGCTGCCATTATTCTCCAGACCGCCCAGTCCCGTCCGCCCTTCGATGACCAGGATAACGTCATCGACTACGAAGTGGCTTCTCGTGAAAATGACGAGGTGAAGGTGAACGTGGTGGCGGCGAAGAACGCCCTGCTGGACTCCTGGGCTCAGTTCTTTACGGTAAAGGGCATGAAGCTCTCTGCGATTGACGTGGATATTTTTGGCCTGTTGAACGCTTACATGGCTACGGCCAGCGAAGATGACTTGAACACGACTTGCGCTATCGTGAACATTGGCGAGAAGAAGATGAGTATCGCTTTTGTGCAAGACGGAGCTTTCCATTCCATGCGTGCCATGACTGGCGGTTCCTTGGATCTGGTGATTTCCAAGTTGGGAACCCATTTGGGAATTGATGCGGCCAAGTGTCATGAGATTTTTGAAAAGGGCGATCTAGGGGTGGTGGATGGATTCTCCGAAGCCGAAGTGGAAGAGGCTATGAAGCTTGCTTTCGAAGACCTGATGGCTCAGATCGAGTTCGGTATCCGCTACTTCGAGTCTTCTGAAGATTCCAAGACTCTCGGAAAAATCTTCTTGGGTGGCGGCGGTGCCTCTATCCCGGGGATGAGGGCTTACATTGCGGAACGTACGGGACTTGAAACCGATACGGTGAACCCCTTCCGCTATGTGGAGTGCGATGCCAAGGTGTTTGGCGCGAATGGCATTTCTCTTGGCCTTTCTAATATCTACGCCCCTGCGTTGGGCCTTGCGATGAGGAAGTTCTAATGGCTACGAAAAAGAAAAAGGAAAAAGCGAAATCCGCCGTGGCTACAAGGAAATCTCTTTGCATTTCCATTAACCTGCTTCCCAGGGAATACCGTAAGCCCGTCAAGGATTTCTCTTGGATTACGGATCGCCGCGTGGTGTGGCCGACCCTTGCTCTCATTGCGGCGGCAATAAGCGTTGTGATGCTGTTCTCTTTCATCGAGGAGACGATAGCAGACCTTTCTCGTGAAGTTGATCGCGTGGAGTCCGAGGTTGAACGTGAACGGCCGCTCCTTACCAAGATTAGCGACTTGGAACAGAAACAGGGCATTATCAACACAAAGATAAATGCTCTTAAGTCCATTCAGGTTAGCAAGAAACGTTGGGTTATTTTGTTTGAAAACGTTTCGTCTGTATTACCGCCTAATATGTGGATTACCAGCTTGAACCAACTCAGCGACAATGACCTGGAAATGCGTGGAACCACCTTCGATTTCTCCGAAGTGGCCGAGTACATGGTAAAGCTTGAAAAGCAGGTCAGTGTTGAAAAGGTTTCGTTGGTGAATATTTCTACTTCGAAAGTTGATGGGGAAGAGGCTTATACCTTTACCATCAAGGTACTCCTGAAGCAGGATCTGGGAATGGAGGGGTAGTATGGGTAATATAGATTGGAAAGACAAAAAGAACGTATACGCCATTTCCGTTATTGTCTTGATTTTGGCTGCAGCCTATTGTGTGTATACCTATATGTGGGATCCCTTCGTCCAGAATAGGACTACACTTGAAAATCAGTTGCGTGTAGCTCAGACGGAGTTGGATAAAATTAATGCCCAGAAAAAGCGCATTGCTGAACTGGAAATGCAGTTGGTTCAGGCTGAGAAGGATTTTGAAAAACTGAAAGAGATGTTCCCCGAAGAGGAAAAGGTTCCCCTGCGCTTGCAGGATCTGTATTCGGTGCTCCGCAGTTCCGGCGTGCAGATTCAGCGCTTCAATCCCGAGGGAGGAAGTGAAAAGGAACACTACATAGAAAACCGCTATTCCATCGCAGTGAATTCCGGTTACCATATGTTGGGTTACTTATTTGCTGAAATCGCCAACTTCAATTATCCGACATCCATTTCTAATTTGCGTCTTAACCGTTATTCAGGCATTGCTGCAGAATTGCAGAAGGCGGAAACTCATGGATGGACGCCCATTACCATGTCGGTTACCTTCAACCTGACCACGTATACATCCAAGAAGGTGAGGTAGCAAGATGATGAAAAAGATATTTGTCCTTTTGTTCCTTGCTTTTGTCGCCTCTGCAAGTGCGGCCCAGATTAAGGATGTGAAGTTTGTCTGTGACGCTAAGAAGTGCGAGATGAGTTTCCAGTTTGCATCCGAGGAAGATTTGCCGACGTTCTTCCAGAAATACGATGCAGCCTCCAAGAAACTCACGGTTGGCTTCTCCAGCACGGAATTTACCATGGGTGAAGGCAGCTACGATATCGATGCTGCTTCTGAATGGGTGAAGTCCATGAGGGTGTTCAAGGAAAAATACCGTGGCATGGATTTCTTGAAGATTGAAATGGTTGTGGGACCTTCCCTTGCCAGCGACAAGAATGAAATCTCTCTGGATGGTTCCAATTTCCTCTTGAAGCTTAAAGGAAATAAGGGCAAGGCCTGGACTCTTTCCAAGATTTTTGCGGAACGGAAGAAGGCCGCCGACAAGAAGGCTCTCGAAGAGAAGAAGGCCGCTGAAAAGGCTGCTGCTGAAGAAAAGAAGGCTGCGGAGAAGGCCGCTCTCGAAGAGAAGAAGCGCCTTGCCGAAGAGAAGAAAGCTGCTGAGAAGCAGGCCGCAGAAGATAAGAAGGCTGCTGCCAAGGCCGCTCTCGAAGAGAAGAAGCGCCTTGCCGAAGAGAAGAAAGCTGCTGAGAAGCAGGCCGCAGAAGATAAGAAGGCTGCTGCCAAGGCCGCTGCCGAAGAGAAAAAACGTTTAGCCGAAGAAAAGAAGGCTGCCGAAAAGGCTGCCCTCGAAGAAAAGAAGCGCCTTGCCGAAGAGGAAAAGGCCGCTAAGAAGGCTGCCGCAGAAGAGGCCAAGCGCCTGGCGGAAGAACAGAAGAATCTGGACAAGGCCATCAAGGAGGGTGGTGAGATTTCTGCACTCCTGCCCAGCGTTAAGGAATTTACGGTGCTGATGGGTTCTGGCATGGAGCAGTTCCGCTTGGTGACTGACGATGCCATCGATATCAAGTATGTGTCCGGTCCTGACAAGGCTTCCATCATTACGGTGGGTGTTGCCGGTCCGCAAAAATCTCCGGTGTTTAAGATTGGTGCGGGTTCTCTCGTGAAGTCTGTGACCTGGGGTGCCAACGGCTTGAAATTGCAGCTGCCTGTGGGACTCCGGCCTGTCGTATTGGTCCAGGATGGAGCTTTGGTCTTGCAGACTACTGAGAATGCTATCAAGAAAGACGGCTTTATTTTCTGGTCGGCTCGTCCTGATGGAATCTTTGTTCGCGACTGGATGAAGGCCGCCGATGCAAGCCAGAGTTTCGATTCCTTTGTGAACAAGTACGATAAGGACAGCAAGAAAATAGTTTCCGGAGCCCAGGTGTTCCACTTGAAGCCTGTGGTTCGTGAGCTTATCGTGGTGGAAGACGAAATTGACATGTATGCTGGTCCTAATGACAATTCCCAGGTCATCAACCGTCTTGCTTTCGGTGACCGACTGGTGAATCTTGATTTGATTGGACTCTATTACAAGGTTCAGAGTGGTGCCCGTGTTGGCTTTGTAAATCGCCGTTCCGTAAGCTACAAGGATGAGCTTTCTGCTGTTCAGCAGGAAAGGCTCAAGCAGGTGGACAAGGAAAGGGGTGAACTTGCCGAAGGTGCCGTTACCATTGCAAGCCAGCTGGACGGCATGTACGAGGACCGTGTTACCTATAGCTCCTTTGGCCGTCGTGACCCCTTCGTAGAAGTTAAGGGCTTGGTTGAAGAAGGCATTAACATTGACCAGGTGGAATTGGTGGGTATCATTTGGGAATCCGATGTGCCTATGGCCATTCTGGTGGAATCCAAGAATCCGTCCATATCCTATACCCTCAAGGAAGGGGATAAGATCCTGAACGGCAAGGTATTGAAAATTACAGAAACAGATGTGCTCTTCCTGATTCAAGAATTTGGTGTGAGCCGTCGCTACTCCATGGGTCTTCCCGATAAGTATGGGGGTAAAAAGTGAAAAAAGTAGCCAAGATCGTTCTCATTCTGCTTCTTGCTGTAGGCTTTGCGGCATCCTTTGCCCAGCAGCCTGCAGAGAGTGGCCCTTCGGAGCCCAACAAGAAGCTGTATAACTTCACCTTTGTGGATATGGACTTTGATGCCGTATTCCGTTCCCTTTCCGGCGGGTGTGGATATTCTCCTTGCTCCCGATGTGAAGGGCAAGATGAGCCTCAAGATTACCAAGAAGACTTGGCAAGAGACCTTGGACATTATCTGCGAAATCAATGACCTGACCTGGATTATCCAGGACAAGTACATTGTCATCCAGCGTTCCAGTACCTACCAGGCCAAGCAGAAGAAACTTGCTGATGAGGAAGCCCAGGCCGAACAGAACGCTCCTCTAGTCCGTAAGAACTTCCAGGTGCACCACGCCAAGGCAGATGAACTTGTGAGGGTGCTCGAAAGCATGAAGTCCAATCGTGGCCGTATTACGGTGGTGGAACGTACCAACTCTATCATTGTTTAC
>CACZII010000094.1 GCA_902781185.1 Fibrobacter succinogenes | reverse complement strand
AACAGGTCGCGAATATCATCCCAAATCTTGGTGTAGGTGGCCGGATTGCTACGGGGCGTGCGGCCGATAGGCGTCTGGTCGATTTCTATGACCTTGTCGATGTTCTCAAGACCTTCCAGGTGATCAAACTTGCCCACCGGTTCTTCGGAATTGTAGAACACACGGGCCAGTTCCCGACGGAGAATCTGATTGATGAGCGTACTCTTGCCGGAGCCGGAAACGCCGGTAACGACGGTGAAGGCGCCACCCAGAGGAATTTCTACATCGATATTCTTCAGGTTGTTCTCGGTGGCGCCGCAAATCTTAAGCCTAGGCGTATCCTTGTCAATCTTCTTGCGCTTCTCGGGAATCTCGATGGCCTTGCGACCGCTCAGATACGCCCCAGTCAAGGAGGACTTGTTCTTTTCCAACTCCTCCACCGTGCCCGCCGCCAAAATCCGACCGCCCTCTACGCCGGCGCCGGGCCCTACGTCAATGACGCAGTCCGCATGACGCATGGTGTCTTCGTCGTGCTCCACAATGACCAGGCTGTTGCCCTGGGCACGCAGGTGTTCCAGCATTTCCAAAAGCTTGTCATTATCGCGAGGGTGCAAACCAATACTGGGTTCATCCAGAATATAAAGCACCCCCTGAAGCCCAGCCCCCACAGCGCTGGCCAGGCGGATACGCTGGGCCTCGCCGCCGCTTAAGGTAGAAGCCTTGCGGCTGATGTTCAGGTACCCGAGCCCCACCGTCTTCAAAAAATTCAGACGGCCACGAATTTCGCGGAAGATTTCCTTACCTATCCGCAATTCCTTTTCAGAGAGTTTCAGGTCGTTGAAAAAGTCGGCAGACTTGTCCACAGACCATTCCGTAAGTTCGGTAAGATTATGACCATGAAATTCAACCGCATTAGCCGTACGGTTGATGCGGGTCCCGCCACACTCCGGGCAGACGCCGATCTTCATGAACTTACGGAAGTGGAAGATGTGCCACATGTCCCACAGTTCCTGCATCACGGAGACCACAATAGTCCTCAAGTTCCGCCAACCAAAATCAGAGAAAATAATGGTTCCCGTATCCTTTTTCTGGCAAGCAAAACAGCCCTGCTTTATGGAGAGGTTCGGATCGGGCACCACCAGGTCTAAGTCGAACTCGCAACTTTCGCCCATGCCCTTGCAGGCGGGGCAGCGGCCCTTGGGGTCATTAAAGCTGAAGAACCGAGGTTCCAGTTCTGGAATGGAGATGCCGCACTTGGGGCAGGCCAGTTCCGTACCCTGCAGGCGATACTCCCCTTTCGCATCCGTCGCGCCGTCCTTTCCCGAACCGCCCGCCGACAGTAAGAAACTCACTAGCTTACCGTCAGTCAGCTTGAGAGCCCCTTCCAGGGCCTCACGCAGGCGGCTCATATTCTTGCGTTCCAACGTCAAGCGATCTATCACCGCCTCGATGGTGTGCTTCTCGTAACGCACCAGAGCGGGAACATCTTCGAGCCTATAAATCACGCCGTCCACACGGGCACGGACAAAACCATCTTCTTTAAGCTCCAAGAGTTCCTTGCGATATTCACCCTTGCGTTCCTGCACGATGGGGGCCATCACCGTAATCTGCTTGCCCTCGTCGCTCACGTACAGGTTGTCTACAATCTGGTCCACCGTCTGGGCCTTGATGACGCGACCGCACTTGGGGCAATGGGGCACACCAAGGCGGGCAAAAAGCAGACGGTAATGATCCAAAATTTCCACCACCGTACCCACCGTTGAGCGTGGGTTACGGTTCACCGTCTTCTGGTCAATGGAGATGGTAGGCGAAATGCCCCGGACGCTTTCCACCTCAGGGTGCTTCATGCGGCCGATAAACTGGCGGGCGTATGCCGAAAGCGATTCTACAAACCGGCGCTGCCCTTCCTGGAACACCGTATCGAAAGCCAAGCTAGACTTGCCCGAACCCGAGACACCCGTCACTACCACGATGGAATCGCGGGGTATCTTCAGGTCCACATGTTGCAGGTTGTGTTCATGGGCGTCGCGGATATCGATAAACTTGGTCATGGGCAAAATATAAAAAAAGACGGGGTTTTCGTCTAAAAATTAGTGAACATTTGGTCATTATAACAACATTTTGGGTCCTTAGGACATTGACAACTTGTCCACGGGAACTTTTCTCTAGAGACCCTTTTGAGGACCCCTGAAAGATATTTTTGACCCAGAGTGCGAGGTTTTTATGAAAAATAGGATTCTCCCTTTTGTCTTTTGTCTTGTTTTGGCTGATATTGCATTGGCGGCCACTCAGGCGATTTTTTACGTCTCCCCCTCCGGCAGCGATTCCAACAAGGGAACCGAAACAGCCCCTTTCAAGACCATAACGCAGGCACAGAAGGCCGTGCGGGCCATTAACGGCACCATGACCGGCGACATTGAGGTGATTTTACGGGAAGGAACCTACGCACTTCCGTCTACAATAGGCTTTGACGAACGCGACGGCGGCAAAAACGGACATTATGTACGCTATAAGGCCTACGAAGGGGAACACCCGCTGATTACAGGCGGCATGCCCATTTCCGGCTGGACCCTTCATGACGAAAAGAACAACATCTGGAAAGCCGAAGGGGTCGACGCCCGGTTCCGTCAGATGTATGTAAACAACAAAAAAGGGATTCGCGCCCGTTTCCCGAACCTGCTCGACAATGGAGACCACAATTTTTTCCGTTTGAACAAGGTAGACTCTGCCAACTCCGCCTTTTTGGTAAACAATAGCGACATCGGGTCGGCAAACTGGAAAAATCTGAGCAAGGTCGAGATGCACCTGATGATTGCCTGGTCCGAAAACATCATGCGGCTTGACAAGATCTCTAATCTGGGGAACGTTTCCAGAATCGACATCCAGGATCCAGAAAAAACAAAGCTCTTTAAGCGCAAATACCCCATGCTTGGCACAGCTTTCATGAGCAATCCGCCCAAGGAGCAGGTCTATTACCTTGAAAACGCCTATGAATTTATCGATGCTCCAGGTGAATGGTACCTGAACGAGACTACCAATACCCTGTATTACAAGGCCCGCTCTGGAGAAAACATGCAGACCGCCAACGTGGTCGTCCCGAGAATCAACACCCTCTTTAGCGTGCTGGGCAAGAATACCCAGAACAAGGTTGGCTACATGAGCTTTGAAGGGCTTACCTTCGCACATACAAACTACCTGCGTCCCAGCGAAGAAGGTTTTCTCGATTTACAGGCGGGCATGTTCAACGTAGACGTTCTTGAAGAAAACGGCCGCCTGGGAAGCAACAAGTTCCTGTTATGGAGACCAGACGCTGGATTCCGTGTCGAAAACGCCCACCACTTCAAAATCAAAGATTGTGTCTTCACGCAGATGGCGGCTACAGGCCTTGACTTTGTTTCGGGAACCAATGACGATGTCATCGAGGGAAACGTATTCTATGAACTGGGTGCCGCCGGTATCATGATTGGCAAGTTTTCCCAGGATTCTACAACCGAGATTCATATTCCATACAACCCCTCCGATAAGGAGGAAATCAGCACCCGCGATACCATCCGCTACAACCTGGTGACCAACGTGACAAACGAGCATCAGGGAGCCGTGGGAATTGGAGCCGGTTATCCGAGATATATCGTCATCGAGAACAACGAGGTTTCCTATACCAACTACTCCGGAATCTCTGTTGGTTTTGGCTGGACCAAAAGCGAAACCGCCATGACGAACAACCACATCAATAAGAACAATATTCATCATATCGCACGGCTACTTTGCGATTCCGGCCCCATTTACACCCTTTCGAACCAAGGCGAGGGTGGAGAAATCAAGGAAAACTACATTCACGATGTAACCACATCCCAGTGGAGCGATTACTGGATCTTGCCCATCTACCTGGATGAAGGTTCCAGCGGATTTGCCGTCGAAAACAATTCCTACAAGGATGCACCTAGTGGTGTCGGCGAGAATCAGCCCGGATACTATACCAAAAAGAACAATAATGGATTCATCGCTTCTGTCGCCGAAGCGGCAGGCCTACAAGGAAATTACAAGAACCTTGGCGAGCGCATCAACAACATTCCCCTGCCCAATTTCAGTAATCTCACAATGCAAGCCCCCTTCGGTTCCACCATCGCCATCCCTGGAGCTTTCCAGGCCGAGGATTACGACATAGGCGGTCAAAGCGTCTCGTTCAACGACAAGGATTTCGTGAACGAAGGCGGAGCCTACCGCGAAGATGGAGTAGACATTGTAGGGCTGGACTGTTCCGATTCTGCCATGACCAAGGACTGCAAGGACCACGCCATCGGCTACACACAGGCCGGCGAATGGATAGAGTATAGTGTAAACGTGCAAGAAACAAAAGCCTACAAATTCCGCATCAGGGTGGCTGATGGTTTAGAAGGCGGAAGCATCCGGTTCTTTATGGACGAGAAAGCCGTAAGCGATACCATCGAAATTCCGCAAACAGAGGATTGGAACACCTACACCCTTGTTGACGGCGAAACGGCAGAATTGGAAAAGGGCGAACATGTTCTACGAGTGGTGTTTACAGGAAGCTATGTAAACCTGGACTGGATACAATTCGCCCTTTCAGCATCGGAATTAAGGACACCCATTCGTCAGGCGGTCGTAACAGGACTCCATCTTGGAGAAATTGGCTACGACGTGTTTGCGCTGAACGGAGCCTATATCTGCCGGATTGAAGGCGAGTCTATCAAAGGCGGAATAAAGGCTGCCCTTGACCAAAAAGGTCTAAGACCAGGTGTATACCTGATTAGAGGTCTCAATAGCCGAAAAGCCATCAAAATCAACACCGCTGGGCAGCGCCATGTAAAAAATCATTAGCTTTGTTTTGATTTTTTAACTCACCCGTTGACAACTTGTCCACGCAAAGTTCATAAAAGAGCCTAAAAAATCCCCCGAAAGGGGGTATTTTTGTTTTTGCAAAGAAGGGATTGTGTATGAAAAAATATTCTAGGGTAATTTCCTTTGCAGCTTTGTTCGCTGCAATCGTCCTTCCACAACAGGCCAACGCCCAGCCGAACGACGAATGGAACGGCAAGCCGCGAGTCTTTGGCGTAAACACGCTGACACCGCACGTTACCTCCATGCCCTACTCCACCGTTGAAGAAGCAGTGAAGGGCGACCGTCATGCTTCCAAGTGGTACCAGACTCTTTCGGGAACCTGGAAGTTTTACCACGTGGACAAGCCCAGCGACCGCAACAACGATTTCTACAAGGACAACTACGACGTTTCAGGCTGGAACGATATCCCTGTCCCCAGTTCCTGGCAACTGCAGGGCTACGACCATCCCATCTATACCAATGTAATCTACCCTTGGGCCCAAAACAATAGAGTTTCCGCACCCGGGGCGCCGACACAGTTCAATCCGGTGGGCCACTACCGCCGCAACTTTACCGTACCGGATTCCTGGAACGGCAAGCGCATCCGCCTGCACTTTGAAGGCGTGGAATCCGCCTACTACGTATGGATTAACGGCAACTACGTAGGTTATAGCGAAGACAGTTTTACCGGCCACGAATTCGACGTCAACAAATACCTGCGCAAGGGCGAGAACAACATCTCCGTCCAGGTGTTCCGCTGGTGTGACGGTAGCTGGCTTGAAGACCAGGATTTCATCCGTCTTTCGGGAATCATGCGCGATGTCTACCTCTATGCTGTTCCTACAGTGCATATTCAGGACTTTCAGATTGACGCCACCCTCACCAACAGCTACCAGGACGGCTTGCTGAAAACTACCGCCTGGATCTATAATTCTACGAGCACGGCTTCAGGCGAATACACCATTGAACTTTCCCTGTACAATGACAAGGGTACCGAAGTCATTTCACCCTCGGCACAGAAAGTTTCTGGAATCGGCGCCAATGGCGGCGAAAAGAGCGTGCATTTCGACCTTCCGATTTCAAGACCGGATCGCTGGTCTGCCGAGACCCCGAATCTCTACACAGCAGTCCTTACCATCAAGGACGCCAGCGGAAACATATTACAGGCCGAAAGCAACAAGATTGGCTTCCGCAAAATTGAGATTAAGAAGGACAATGGAGCCCCCCGCCTTTACGTAAACGGCATGCCCATCAAATTCCACGGCGTAAACCGTCACGAACTGGACCCGGACAATGGCCGCGCCGTGACCTACGAACGCATGGAACAAGACATTATACTCATGAAGCGCTTTAATATCAACGCGCTCCGCATGTCCCACTACCCTAATAACCCCTACATGTACGACCTTTGCGATAAGTACGGCATTTACGTCATTGATGAAGCCAATGTGGAAAGTCACGGTGCCAATAGCGAACTTCCCAAGAATAGTGACGACTGGCGCGCCCCTGCTGTGGACCGTATGAATTCCATGGTGCAGCGGGACAAGAACCACCCCTGCATCATCCTGTGGTCTCTGGGCAACGAGGCTGGCAACGGAAACGTGTTCGCCTCCGAACGGGAACGGGCCCACGCCATCGATTCCACTCGTTTTGTGCATTACGAAGGGGACTGGAACAATGCCGATGTGAATAGTTGGATGTACTTTGGACCAGACGCCGTAAAGAACTACAACGATGCCAACAAGCCCATTATGCTTTGCGAATACGAACACGCCATGGGCAACAGCGTAGGCGACCTGCAAGAATACATGGATGCCTTCTATGGCAATCCTCGTTCTTTCGGCGGTTTCATTTGGGACTTTATAGACCAGGGCCTACGCCATAAGGGAACCCCCTACTTTGAATTCGGCGGCATGTGGGGCGACTGGCAGAACGACGACAACTTCTGCGCCAACGGCCTGGTGTTCCCCGACCGTAAAGTTCAGCCTGAACTTTGGGAAGTCAAGTACCAGTACAGCCAGGTGCGTGTTTACAACGTTGACGCTGCCAAGGGAAAGATTGCAATTGAAAGCCGTTACCTGTACAAGAATCTTGGCGACTTCCTGGATGCCTACTGGCAAATCAAGGAAAACGGCAAGGTCATCAAGGAAGGAAAACTCAACGGGACCCAAATGAACATAGGTCCGAACCAGAAGAAAGAAGTCACCATCGAAATGCCCAAAATCGAAACGACCATCGGCGCCGAATACCACCTGGACATCGACTTCCGCCTCAAGAAAGACGAACTCTGGGCAAAATCCGGATTCAGCGTCGGCCACGAACAGTTTGGTATAAACCTGGGCCAGCTTTGGTCTACCGAAATAGACATCAGCTCCATGCCGGGCTACAAGGTTTCCAAAGTCAGCGGACTTTCCATTGAAGGCACAGATTTCAAGATTGCTTTTGACCAAAGCAACGGAACCCTTGCCAGTTACGTTCTGGACGGCGATACCATCATCAAGAACGGTGGCATTCCCAATTTCTGGCGCGCCCCCATCGACAACGACAAGGGATTCAACATGGAAAAGGGCCACGGAGAATGGCGCAGCGCAAGCAAAAAGCGTTCCGTGTCCTCCGAGGTCAAGGAA
>CACZII010000093.1 GCA_902781185.1 Fibrobacter succinogenes | reverse complement strand
GAGGTCGGTAAGCTTCGTCTCTTTGGGATTGCGCTTGCCGGGGGCGGAAACGACGATGACCTTGCGGTTCTTGTCGGATTCAACGATGGCCTTGATCTTTTTGAACTGGCCGGCATCGGCGACAGAGCTGCCGCCGAACTTGCATACGATTCTTTGACTCATTTTTTCCTTTCGGGCCACCAAACCTCTCGGCTTCGAGCGCAACCGCTTTCCTCACGGTCGTCGTGCCCAAGCCTACCCATCTGGCCAGCCACTTTGGTTATTGTGTCTATGTCTGCGACGGGAAATCCGTCGCGCGGGCGCAAATATAGAAAAATAGGGTGAGACAAACAAGGGGTTTTAGGGGGCGAAGCCCCCTAGGAGAGGGGGTAGACAAAGACTTGCACTGTTTTGTGACGAGAAAGGAATGGGTTGCAGATGCCCGCCTTCGCGGGCATGACATGAGGACAGGCAAGGCTTTGACGAGGGGGAGGCTTCCCCCGACACAAGGGCAACGGTTGTTTGCAAATTGTAAAAAAGGGGGCGGTTTTGTAAAATAACGGGAAGGCAAGGCATAAAATGGTCCGTATCTCCGTCTATTACGTCGGAGGTACCATGAAAGACCAACAGAAAATGCTAGAAATCGCATCTCTTTCGAACATCCCCGTGCTGCTGCAAGGGGAATCCGGCGCAGGCAAGGAGGTGGCAGCCCGGTTCATCCACAATCACGGCCCGCGGAGGGACAGCCCCTTCGTGGCGCTGAACTGCAGCTCCATACCGAAAAGCCTTGCCGAAAGTATCCTGGAAGGGTCGGTCAAGGGGGCGTTTACCGGAGCGGTAGAGGAGAAGCTGGGGCTTGTCCGCTCTGCAGAAGGGGGCACCCTGTTCCTGGACGAAATCGGCGAACTCCCTCTGGAAACCCAGAGCAAACTGCTCCGGATTTTGCAGGAGAAGGCCGTGACTCCCGTGGGGGCCGCCCAGAGCATTCCCGTGAACTTTCGCCTAATATGCGCCACCAACCGAAACCTGAAAATGGAAATCGCCGACGGAAATTTCCGTGCAGACCTGTTCTTCCGTATCAACGTGTTCCCTATCGAGATTCCACCCCTGCGGGCAAGGCGGGACTTCGATGTCGTAGCTTCTGATTTGTGGCGGGAAGCGCGGAACCAGGCGATGGTTCGTATCGACGGAACCGACGACCGCAACCATCAGCACAACCTTTCCACCGAAGAGATGGAGCTGCTGAAAGCGTGCCCCTGGCCCGGAAACGTGCGCCAACTGAAGAACATATTGCAGAGGTATTCCGTGCTGAAACCTTACGACGTATCGCTCACCGAAATTCTGACCCAGGAATTTTCAGTGCCCAAGCTTTACGAAAAGAACATCTGCTCCATATACGTGACGGACTTCTTGAGAAAGCGGAAGAAAAAGCCAACGCTCACCGACATCGAGGAGACGCTGCTGCTATGCAAGGGCAACAAGTGCAAGGCAGCGCGGAAGCTGGGAATCAGCCGCGGGAGCCTATGCTACCAACTGCAGAAGGGTCGTGTGAAGATTGCTAGTTAGATGAAAGTAGATCCTCGCCTTCGCGAGGATGACAACGATGGGGCGGGCGAGGATGACAATGATGGTGGGGAGATGACAGGGGCGCTAGAACTGCAGACCCACGGCAATGTGGTGGTTGCCGCCGTCATAAGCAAGACGCGGGGAGTATCCGTAGTCAAAGACGATCATGCCAAAGACCACGCCAAGACCGCAGGCAACGCCTGTGGAATAGTCGTCGCTTTCATCTTTACGGACCGACGTTCCCAGGCGAAGCATCAGGGTTTCGGCATAGGCGATTTCGGCCCCGAAAAGCCCCTGGATTTCGGTATCGGCTCGCCGGTAGGCATCGGCGGAAACGTGGATGCGCCATCTTTCCGTAACGGGAACCATGCCTGTAATGCCCGCCTGGAGAGCCATGGGGGCGTATTCGTCCTCTTCGTCATAGGCGGTGACGTAGCCTGCGTTCGTGAGGGTCGCACCAAAAGCCACGTAGCGGTTTACCTTGAAAGATCCACCGATGTCCCCGAGGATAGCGTAGGCGGTTTCGTCTTCAATGGTCTGGCTTGCAAAGCGTGCGGTCACGCCCCAGTTGAAGGCGGAATTACGGCTACCGAGTCCAAGCTGTGCGGCCCAAGCGTAGGCGCCATACTCCCCTGTCTCGAGACCGTTTTCGTCGCGACCTTCGATGTCGTCGTAACCGAGGTAATCTAGGCCCGCAGAGAAGGTAAACTTTTCGGCGAAGGGGAGCCCGTAATAAACATTGATAAAGCGGTCCGAACCCATGCCGTCAAAGACAATCTGGTTGAGCCCGAATTCCGGAGATTCCACAGCACTCATAGCCAGGGGATTTCTCGTTACTTCGGAGGCCCGTGCAGGGTCAGCAACACCAGCACCCGCCATGGCGGCGCTTCGCGGCGAAACCTGCAACGCAAGAAACTTCATGGTCACACCACCCGGATCCACGTTCCAATACTCCCCGGCAAAAGCGAGGGAGCCCGTGACGAGAGCGGTGGCAACAAGTTTCTTGAACATACGGCTACAAGATACAAAAATAGACCGCCCAAGTTTTCTAAATTTGCGGACATGTTGAGCGTAATTGTCCTTGGGGTGCTCACTACGGTCTATGCCGTAGCCATTCTCACGTTTGCCGTGGGAATTATCCGCACGCACCGTCACAAGGGGAGCGCCACCCCCTACGTTTCCGTGGTCATTCCCATGCGAAACGAGGAGCAGTTCCTGCAGCGGACCTTGGACGCCTTGGCCGCCCAGGAATACGAGGGACAATACGAGATTATCTGCGTGGACGACCGCTCCACTGATTCTACGGGAAAAATCCTGGACCAGTTTGTGACCACCCATGCCGACAAGTTCCGGGCCCTGCATCTGGACCCAAACCTCCCGAAGGTGGAAAGTCCCAAGAAGCGGGCCCTAGAAGCAGGATTCAAGGAAGCCCGTGGCGAAGTGCTGTTGATTATGGACGCCGACTGCGTGCCCACTAAGCGCTGGCTCGCCTCCATGGCAGGCAGGTTTGAAGGGGACATTGCCATTGTACAAGGACCAAAGCGCAATACCGGCGGCTGGAGCCCCGTGCATCAGTACCAGAGGCTCGAAACCCTAGCCTACACCTCCATCGAGGCCGCCGGATTCAGCCTGGGTCACCCCATGCTGGCCAGCGCCGCCTGCCTTGCCTACAAGAAGGACTTGTTCTTCAAGGTAGGCGGATTCGGAGACCTGGTGAACCTTTCTAGCGGTGACGACGACATGCTCATCCACAAGATGATCAAGGAGCCGGGAGTGCAGTTCTGCTACAACCTGAGCGCAGACGCACTCATCGACACGGCCCCGGTGGATTCCCTGAAGGCCCTGTTCTTCCAGCGGGCGCGCTGGAGCAGCAACGGCACCAAGTACGACAGCCACCTTTACACTCTGGGGCTCTCCATCATCTACACATTCTTGGTATGGCTTCTCGTAAGCCCCTTCCTGGTGGCCTTTGCAGACTTCCCTATCGCCTGGTTCGCCATTCCCATGGGCGTGAAGATCCTGTGCGATCTGGTTTTCCTCACCTGCGCCGCCGTAAAGCTCCATTCCAAGCGACTCCTGCTGGCCCTGCCCGTTACCGAAATCATGCAGGTGCCCATCAACGTGTTCGCCGTGCCCTTCGGACTCCTCGGCCTGTTCAAATGGAAATAGGGCACTCCAATGTCTTGGGCAAGGCTTAAAAAAATCATTCCGCTGGGAATCATTTTCCTTGCCGCCTTTGCCGTCTTCTGCAAGATCCATTATTCTGACGGCGACGACGCCTTCTTTGACAACTGTATCAGAAGCATGACGTTCCTGGACTACCTCAAGGAACGTTACCTAACCTGGACAGGCCGCGTCGGCGGGGAGACCGCCATCTACATCACGTTCACTCTGGGAATCTGGTTCTGGCGTGTAGCAAACGCCTTCATGGTCACGGCGCTCCCGACTCTCGTATTCCTGATCGTGAAGAAGTTCTATCCCGGCGTTACGGGCACGACACCGGCCTGGAGCGACCTAAGGCTCTTTCTCCTGACCTGCTCGGGATTCCTGATGATGGACATTGTCACCTGCGGACATGCTGCCATCTGGGTCAACGGTTCCGTATTTTACACCTGGGCATTGGTCAGCGCCCTCACCTGCATCTACCTGACTCTTGACTGCTTTACGGGCGGCACTGTCTCCACAAAAAGGCTCCTCGTTTCCATTCCCTTCGGATTGTTCGCCGTTTCCTCCATCGAGCAGATTGGCTTTTTCCTGCTGGCCTACTTTATCGGGGCTATCACCGTCCAGAAAATCAGTTCGAAAAAAATTCCCACGGGTCTGGCCGTAGAGACCCTTGTGCTTCTCGCCACCTTCGCCGTGGTCCTTGCGGCTCCGGGAAACACCCTGAGGGTCGCCGCCGAAACCGAAACCTGGTTCCCCACATTCAAGGCCCTTTCCTTCGGAGAGCACGCCTTCATTTCGGCCCAATGGCTCACTTCCTCTTTCGCCAACGAAGGGAAGATCTTCCTGGTCCTCATCTGGATTGCAACGCTCCTTTCGGCAAAGCCCAAAAGCAAGCCCGCCATCGTTGCGACAGCCCTATTTTCAGCAGTGGCCATCATGCCGCTAGCAGGCATCACCGCACTTGCCGATACGGGAATTAGCTACATCGACCCTGCTGTCCGACCCGAAGTTTTTCCCAGCATCGCAAACGCTACCGTCCTGAATTATTTCGCCATGGTCTGGTGGCTTGGCATGGTAGCCTTCACCCTGTTTTTAATCCACAGGCACCTTGGAGCAAGGGGCACATTCCTTTTTGCCGTAGCCATCCTCTGCGAAGCCATGATGTTCTTCTCCCCCACAATCTACGCGTCTGGCGAAAGAGTATTCTTCGTGACCGACTGGATACTGGCATGCATCATCCTGAGCCTATTCTCTAAGATAACCTCCGAAAAGCACAGAAACATTTTCTTTTCCGTGGCCCTTATCTTAGCGCTACTGAATGTATTGACGCAGGTTCCCGAGATACTCGCTAAACTTTCGCCCTAGCCCAGGCCTCGGCCTGTTCCGCATCTTGCAGTTTTCCGTCCAGCTGGAGTTCGAAACTTTCGCGAATCAGTTCACCGAACTGCTTGCCAGGCTTTAATCCGAGAGACATCAAGAAGCGCCCCGTAAGGAGAGGCTCCGGAGCCTTCTCGTACACGCCCAATTCTAAGGCACGGGTCTTTAAGCGATCCGTAAAAATCATGCGCAGATCTTCTGGATACTGCGGATTGGACGCCGTAAAAATACAGCATTCCCGCAAGCCTTCCAAAGCCACGGACAGACGTCTAATAAAGGCATCATCAGGGAACGAGGCGTTGGGCGTAACCGCAGCCCCGTGCTTCAGCAACCTGGGAACATTCCGAAGGATTTTCACCTCGTTGGTCATGCCCTCAAGAAACTTCGTCCAATCCTCGCCACAGGAATTCCCCGAAAGCAAGGCGCTAAAAGCCAGGGTCATCCGGGAATCTTCACTTTCTCCCACTGCATTTCTAGAGACATTATCCAGGAACTGCCCCAGTTTTTCGTAACTACCGTCTAGGGGTTTCACCTCGGGGAAGAACCGCAACAAGTCCATTTCCAGAAACGCCCGCAGGCCTAGAGATGGCCTACCCGGTTTCAGGAGCCACTTCTTGAATTCCTCGTAGATACGCTCCTTGGAAAGGTCTTCCAGGGAAAGGCTCCTGCAAAGTTCGGCCGTCTCCGGCGCCAAAGTCAGCTCGAAACGGCTGGCAAACTGCACCCCCCGCAAGATGCGCAGGGAATCTTCGGCAAAGGCCTCGCTCACATGCCGAAGCACATGGGCCTTCAGGTCGTCCATGCCACCGTAGGGATCACAAAGCGTAAGCTCCGGAAGTTCCATGCCCATGGCGTTGATGGTAAAGTCCCTGCGGAGGGCCGCCTCCTTAAAACTGAGCTTCTCGTCGGTATGCACCACGAACCCGCGGTGGCCATAACCCACCTTGTTTTCGGTACGGGGGAAAGAAAAGTCCAGCGAAAGGCCCTTCATGGCCAAATGGATCACACCAAAGGCCTTGCCCACCAGATTGGTACGACCATACTTCGAGAGAAGCGGCACCAGGGCATCCTGGGCCATGTCGTAAACTTCGATATCGTAATCCCGGCAGCTCTTGCCCAGTAAGGCATCACGGACCCAGCCACCCACCTCGACTGTCGTGCTATCCGTAGTTGTGGTGCTATCCGTAACTGCCGTACTGTCCACAGTTGCGGAACTGTCTGACGGGGTCTCCGGCGCCGACGTAGTGGAACTGTCCGACGGGATGACGGCTGTAGAATCCCGCGGCACCACAACCGCTGCGGAGTCGGCTGCAGTGTGTACCTTTGTAGTCGTATCCTGGGAGGCAAACCTTTCGTAGATGCTACGGCGTGCTTCGGCCGAGCCTTCTTTCTTCTTCGCTTCTTCTTCACGGCAGGCACGCAACTCTTCTTCCATGAACGCACGCTGGTCAGGCGAATAGGACATACTATTGTAGCGATACTCTATCTCGTCGCAAACGATTCCTTGACGCTGGCCTGCACAAGAAACCAGAGCAACCATGCACATTAAATATTGCTTCCTGTTTTTCATGGCCAAAACTCCTTAATGAATAAGGATAATCTTTCCCGTCTTTTTCTTGGAGCCCTTACGGACCACATAATGGTAGACTCCCGGAGCCACCAGTTTTCCGGATCCATCCGTTCCATCCCATTCGGCGCGGCCGCCTAGGACATCGCCATCGTAAAATGACTTTACCAGCGAGCCTCCCCGATTATAAATACTCACGAAAGAATCTTCTGAAATGTTATCAATGACCAGGCGCTGGCCCTGCTTGGGCCTAAACGGGTTCGGGTAAGCCTTCACCTCTGCAGGAGCTTCCGCCGTCATCATCTTCTCGGCATTTCTCAGGTCCTTGCGAGAATAGCGGGTCACTCCACCATCATGGGCAAACCAAATCATCCCCAAAACAGGATCGATTGCCAGATCATGGACCTTGTCACTCAACAGCCCGTTCTCCGTTGTCCAATGGGCCACGGTAAGTGTGTCCTTGGATTTTTTTCTTTTTGTCAAACGGAAAACGCCCCTATCGGCGGTTCCCAGCCAAATATTACCCTGCACGTCCCTTGCCATAGAAGAATACTCGGCACCCATCAGGCCCTTTGTTGAACTGGGCTGAATAAGGGTATCCCGGTCTTCATCCATGTAGGCAATATTCCCTACCGTAATCATCCATAGGGTTCCGTCATCTTTATCGAAGGCATAGTCCAGAAGAGCCTTGCCACCCGGTGTATCGTAGTTTTTCTTTTCGGAAACCATCAACCGGCCACCATTCTTAGAAGGAGGAGGCAGCCGGAACACATCCAGGGATCCGCCCAAAGAAACATAGAAGGCCTCCCTGGAAGACACATACACAATCCAGTCACCGGTCTTGGAATCAACCCTCGCAGCCAAGGTTCCGACAACGGGCGAAGAACCTACTTCAGACTGACAGCTGATATCGCCATCCTTTGTAATGTACGCAAGACCATAGGCCTTCGGTCCAGATGTAGCCACAAGAAAACCAGAACTATCGGGAGCCACCGTCGTCCCCACTACAACCGTATAATCATCTAGGTATTCATCCAGACAGCTATTCTCGTCCTGCGGAGTCCATGTCTTAAAGAGGGAATAGCCATTATCCTTATACAGGAACAGTCCCATTCCCCACACGTGAGTGAGCAGCAATCCGCCATCAAGAGCCGACAGGACCTTCATCCTATTGTCATAGGACCCCGTGTAGCTACCAATACCGTTCCAGATGGGGACCCCATTCAGCCAATTGTGACCGTCGCTATATGCCATCCATCCGCTAGGCGTCGCCGCCACAATCCCGCCGCTCGGTACAGCCGTCATTTCATAGGTATCGCCTAGTACGTAGTTATTGACAAACTGGTCACGCTCTATTTTTGAAACATCCACTTTCTGGCTGTCAAAAAACTGATCCAAATCCTTGACGCCCTTCTTTTCGACCCATGAAGACGGATCTACCAGACGTACATCCGACTTCATGTCATTCCAAGCCATCTTGCGGCCATACACCTCGGCTCCTAGCAACACGAACAGGGAGTCTCCCTGGACCGTAACCTTTTGAGGAGACCTAGTAACTAGCGAGACGCCCCCAATCTTGTCTATGGTCAACAGGAATGCATTCTGCTCGGTATCAAAAAAGGCCAATCGATCTTCAAAGGCAATGACCAGGTTGTTTTTTACCGCTACGACCTGACCAGGAACCACATGAATCTTATTGCTCAGATAAGCCCGGTTTACAACATTCCAACGACCAAGTTTCTTGTCGTATGCGGCCACCAGTCCATATTCAGAGACACCGTATATCTTTGCATCTGTCTGCGCCACTCCGTAAAAGACGGTGGCTCCCAACCCATCTGCAGATGTCCAAAGCCTCTTTAACTTAGGTGTCGAAAACTGGATTCCTCCACCCGTAGCCAAGACATAGCCTGATTCATAGGGAATGGCAGAGAACGCTGGTGATGGTTGAGAAAAAACTTTCCACTCATCGGCCAGCACGGCACTTGCCAAAAAAAGCAAGGCAAAAAGATATCGTGATATCTGCACCTTTCAAAATTACAAAAATGATTTACCCCAGCAGAACAGCTTTCGCCCTTTTAACAGCCGAATGTCTCCTTTTGACAATGGTGTTGACGGACACCCCGTATAGGACGCTCAATTCCTCCGAAGTCAACCCTTTTTGAAACGCCAGGTCTATCAGTTCCCGGTCTCTTCTGGAAAGGCTTTCGACGACCCGATTCAATTCGTCATTTTTCTGATTTTCTCTCCTGAAGAACAAGGACCTTTCTGCCGGCAGGGCCATGTAGTCTCCCATGACATCCGAAACCCTAGAAAAAGGGTATGTTTTCTGTCTGTCCCGGACATAGTCATAAAAACAATTCCTAAAAACCTGGTATAGCCATGGATAAATGGAATCCCTATACTTGACATTCCCTGCGTTTTGACAAAATTTTAGCGCGACATTTTGAAAAACATCCCTCGCATCCTCTCTATTGCCACATTTTGCCTTGCATAAATTGTAAATTTGAGTAGAGTATGAATCCCAAGTTTCCTCTAGCCACAGGTCCTTTTTTTTCTGTCGACTTTTCTTTGCTTGCACCATTGTTCCCATCCGTCTTTTTTATTTGACGGCGCAAATTTATGAATTTAAATCTGAAAAAACGACTTTTTGAAAAAATGGCAAATTACAGTTGTCAGGATTCAAATTATCGTTGCCTTTTTGCAAAATATTGTTGCCTAGTCCTGTTGCTTGTAGCGACTGTTTTCGCCCAGGAATTCAACATGAATTCCATGCCACCTCCAGAAATGGAAATGGAGTATTCGGCAGGAGCGTTAAAGGACAACGGCACCCTGACCGTAACCATTACCGTTCCCGACAAATGGCATGTGAATGCAAACAAGGTCACCGACGAATTTCTGAAACCATCGTCCATCGAAGCCAAGGCGGCAGGAATCGAATTTGGTGAACCAGAGTGGCCCGAGCCCATCAAGGAATACAACGAGGCCCTGGAACTGGAAATCTGGACTTTCCGCGGAACCTTCAGCGTCAAGGTTCCCGTAAAGGACGTTAGCGGTGCAGACTACGATAGCCTTGGAACCAAGGTAACGTTCAACTACCAGGCCTGCGACAATTCCATCTGCCTTGCCCCCGCAAGCAAGACCATTTCGCTGGACAGCCAAGCAAGCGAAGGCACGAGCGGTGCCATAAATGGTGCGACTAATGGTACGAGCGGCGTAAAAAAAAACGACCCCGAAATAAATAAGGGGAAGGAAGGC
>CACZII010000092.1 GCA_902781185.1 Fibrobacter succinogenes | reverse complement strand
GTGGTGCCCATGGTAGGTAAACGCCAGTATCTGGCGGCCGCTATAGTGCTGAATGCCGAGGGCCGCGCTAAGTTTGCAGACCAGCCCAAGCTGGAGATTAACAACTTCTTCAAGGCGCACCTGTCCCAGTATCTCGAGAATACGGTGACTCCCAAGAAATGGCGTTACCTGGAAGAACTCCCTCAGGATACCCAGGGCAAGATCAAGATGCGCGATATCCAGGCTATGTTCGACCTCCCCGAATCCAAGAATTTCAAGATTTTGAAGATGCATCGTGAACCGGGCGCTCTTTCGCTGAAACTTATGTTCCCGGCGGATAGCGACTTTTACGACGGGCATTTTCCGGCCTTCAAGCTGCTCCCTGCCATAGCCCAGGTGGATATGGTGGCGGTGTTCGCTCATGCCTTGCTGGATACCCCCCGTGCGGTCCAGAAAATCCAGCGGACCAAGTTCAGCTATCCGGTGTTGCCCGATACGGAGACCAACCTGGAAATGACTTACAAGGCCGAGAGCAACAAGGTGCTGTTCACCTACACTAACGAGACCGGGCGTATGCTTTCTACCGGCACGCTTTTGATGCAGGCGGATGCATGAGAAAACTTGCTGATTTGAAATTTTGCGCCATAGTGCCGGTGTATAGGCACGAATCTACCACCCGTAAGGTGGCTGAAAGCCTTTCGGCTCAGGGTCTCGCCGTGATTCTGGTAGACGATGGCAATACTCCCGAGGGTCACGCCATCTTGGAAGCGGTGGCCCGTGACGTTCCCGAAACGACCCTGGTGACCCATGCGAAGAATGGCGGTAAGGGTAAGGCTGTTATCAGCGGGCTGGAGAAGGCCTTTGAGCTCGGGTATACCCACGCTTTGCAGATGGATGCCGACGGTCAGCACGACGCCCTCGCCATTCCGTTCTTTTTGAAGGCGGCCCGCAAGCATCCCGAAGACCTGATTGCGGGTATGCCCCAGTACGACGCTAGCGTGCCCAAGGCTCGCGAGCAGGGCCGCAAGATTACCAATTTCTGGGTGGCCATCGAGACACTTTCAAAAGATATTCCCGATTCCATGTGCGGGTTCCGCGTTTACCCTGTGAAGTCGGTGTGGCCTGTGGCTAAAAAGATTCGTACCTACCGTATGGGTTTTGATATTGAGATTCTGGTTCGGCTTGCTTGGGCTGGGCTCAAGATGCGTTTTTACCCCATCAAGGTCAGTTACCCTGAAGACGGTGTCTCGAATTTCAGGGTCTTTGGTAGCAACGTAGAGATTTCCTGGACTCATACCAAGCTCTGTACGGGAATGATTTTGCGCCTGCCCATGCTCCTTTGGCGTAGGCTTAAGGCTAAGAAATAGTCTCCATGGACGCCAGTAAGCAACAGTGGTTTGAACTGAAGGAAGTGGGCGGGAGCCTGTGGCATTTCCGCTTTATGCTCTGGATTACCTGCCACCTGCCACTCCCGGTGGTGGAGTTCTTGACTGCCGTGGTCTGCTTTTTCTTTTGGCTGGGGGCTGCTCCTGTGCGGGCCCGTTCGGCGGCCTACCTGAAGCGCCTCTACGCGGTGCAGGGCCGGAACGTTCCGCCCTTTGCCACCTATAGGCATGTGCTTTCCTTTGCCCTTTCCATGATTGAAAAGTTGCTTGGTTGGCGAGGTGCGATCAAGCTTGCCCAGGTAGAAACCCAGGGCGATGATCTGGACATGCTGGTGGAACAGCTGGACCGTGGAGAAGGAGCCTTTTTAATTTGTTCGCACCTGGGAAACATGGAAATGCTCCGTTCTCTTACGGGTTATGGTAAGATTCATACCCACAGACAGTTCACTGTGCATCCGGTGGTGGATTTTTCGGGAACATCCAAGTTCAACGCCCTCTTGTACGAGCTGAATCCTGACCTGATGAAGGTGGTGGTGGACGCCAACAAGATCGGGGTGGACAGTGCCGTGTGGATGAAGGAATGGATTGCCTCGGGCGACCTGGTGGTGATTGCCGGGGACCGTACGTCGGCCAACTCTACGGACCGTAATGTGGAGATGCCGTTCTTGGGGGAGACCGCCAATTTTCCGGAAGGGGCCTTTACCTTGGCCAGCATCTTGAACGCCCCGATTTACTTTGCCTTTGCTATCCGCAAGAAAGATTTTGATATCCGTTCGCCTTACGAGATGCATATCGTGCGGGCAAAGACCGGTTTTGACTGTAGCCGCAAAGAGAGGCACGCCCGCTTAACCGCATTAGTAGAGGAATACGTGGGTTTGCTTCAAAAACACTGCCTGCGGCACCCGTACCAGTGGTACAATTTCTATAATTTCTGGCGCAAAAATTGATAAAGGATTACAACATGAAGACTGTCGTCATCGGACCCGAAAAGTTGACCATCGAACAGGTGGTTGCCATTGCTAAACGCGAAGTGCTGGTGGAGCTGGATTCCAGTTCCAAGTTCCAGAAGAAAATAGATGCGGGTGCCGCGTTCTTGGACGAGGCTCTGGCTGAACATGGCGGCATTTACGGCGTGACCACAGGTTACGGCGATTCCTGCACCCAGGTGGTGCCCCCCGATCGTTACTATGAACTGCCTATCAACCTGTCGCGTTTTCATGGATGCGGCATGGGCGCTTACTTTGACGAAGAGACTACCCGCGCTATCATGGTGGTGCGCCTGAATACGCTGGCCCGCGGTTTTTCTGGCGTGAGCTATGCTCTGCTGAAGATTATCATGGACTTTTTGCAGAACGACATTCTGCCCTTGATTCCGCAGGAAGGTTCTGTAGGTGCTAGCGGCGACCTGACGCCCCTTTCTTACCTGGCCGGTGCCGTAATCGGCGAACGCGATGTGCTTTATAAGGGTCAGCGCAGGCCTTCGAAGGATGTGATGTCTGAACTGGGCATTACGCCCCACAGGTTCCGCCCCAAGGAAGCTATCGCCATCATGAACGGTACGGCTGTGATGAACGCCGTGGCCTGTATGGCCTTTAGCCGCGCCCAGTACCTGGCCGACCTGAGCTGCCGCATTACGGCAATGAACACCATCGCTATGAAGGGTAACGCTTACCACTTCTACGAACGCCTTTTTGCTGTGAAGCCCCATCCGGGTCTTGTGACCGCCGCCAAGAAGATGCGCGATGCCATGAACCTGGAAGTGGAAAAGAATGTGATTCCCGAAAAGATTCAGGACCCGTATTCTCTGCGTTGCGCACCCCACGTGGTGGGCGTGTTCTACGATTCTGAACCGCTGCTCCGCCAGCTTATCGAAATCGAGATGAACAGCGCCAACGACAACCCGATTATCGACCCCGAAACTAGGAATATTTTCCACGGTGGTCATTTCTACGGTGGGCATATCTGCCTGGCCATGGATACCCTCAAGAATATCGTGGCGAACTTTGCCGACCTGCTGGACCGCCAGCTGGCGACCATTGTGGATATCAAGTTCAACCGTAACTTGCCGCCTAACCTTTCCGGTAGCCAGGGTGAGTTTGCGCTTAACCACGGCTTTAAGGCGGTGCAGATCGGCGTTTCGGCTTGGACGGCCGAGGCCCTGCACAATACCATGCCCATGAGCGTGTTCAGCCGCTCCACCGAGTGCCATAATCAGGATAAGGTGAGCATGGGAACCATTGCCGCTCGTGACTGTATCCGCGTAATTGAACTGACCGAGCAGGTGGCCGCCGCCGTGCTGTTGGCCGCGTCCCAGGCTCTCCGCATTCGCCTCGAACGCGGTGAGATTTTCGACATACGCCTTGCAGGTGTCCGCGCTACTTATGACCAGGTGTTCGAGCACTTTGCGCCTTTGGCTTGCGACCGTCAGCTTGAAGGCGACCTTCGCAAGACTCTGGAACTGATTCGCGAAAAGCACTACGCAGTGTAGGCGGGGTTGGCCATGGCTCAGAAAAAACTGAAGGCGACGGTGGAGTTCCAGGTGGAATTCTACGACGTAGATTCCATGAAGGTGGCCTGGCACGGCAATTACGTGAAGTACATGGAGATGGCCCGCTGCGCCTTGCTCACCAAGATTAAGTACGACTACTTTGCCATGGAAAAGAGCGGTTTTGCCTGGCCCGTGGTAGACATGCACGTGCGCTACCTGCGCCCCATGATTTTCATGCAACGGATTCGCGCCGAGGTGACCCTCGAGGAATACGAGGTGTGTCTGAAGCTTTCGTACAAGTTCTTTGACGCGGCCTCTGGCACGCTGCTTTGCAAGGCCGAAAGCATGCAGATGGCTGTGAACATGCAGACTCTTGAATCCCTGATGGTGTGCCCGCCCTGCTTTGTGGACCAGGTTCGTGCGGCCCTTGCCCAAGAGGAATAGTCGTGGCCGTTTTGCGAGCCCTTGTCTTGGCGTTCCTGTTGGCGTTGGTGGGCTGTCATCACAGTCGTGTGGCGCCGGGAGTTGCGCCGGTCTATTATTCCGACAATCGCTCGGTGGAGTTGCTCCCTACAGTGGCTATGACCGACCCGATTGACATGCCTCAGCATATTGCCGGGAGCTTTACCAAACCCGATGGCTCTACTGATTCCTTTGAGGCGGATTCTTGGGTGCGGGCCAACGACAGCATTCTCTCCATCACCATGTTTACGGGCTTTGGCACCACTCTGGGTGAGATTACCTATGAACGTGACTCGGTAAAGGCTGAAAGTTCCGTCCTTGATGTGACTAAGATGAAGGCGGAATACTTGGTGGCCGATTTTCAGGTTTGTTTTTATCCTTTTATAGCGCTTAAAGAAAACTTCGAGAAGGCGGGATTCACCTTTGTTGAGTCTCGCGATGCCTCTGCCGATGGCGACTACGTGCGGACCCTGAAGGAAGGCGACCGCGTGATTCTGGTGGCAACAAAGAAGGCCCGCGAAGTAAGCCTGGTGAACGAACTGCGCAAGTACAGCTACCGCATAACCCTGGGGGATAAGTGATGAGCCGTCCGCTTTATGTCAATGACTTCGGTTTCTACTGCATTCTGGGCGGCGACAAGGAAGATGTCTTTCAGAAGCTTACCCGTGGCGAGCGTGGAAACTTTACCATGCTCGATGTGGCAGGGGTCATGCGGCCAGCGGCTACCATCGAGCCCGAAACGATGGCGCCGGTGGAAAATCCGGAGTTTGACAACCGGGTGAACCGCCTGAGCTGCGCTGCCCTGGACCAGATTGAGCCTACGGTTCGCAAGGCCATTGAAAAGTTTGGCGCCAATCGAGTTGGAATCTTTATGGGCTCTTGCGACAACGGTTCGGAATCCTCTTTAGCGGCCCTTAGGTGCTTCAAAGAGACGGGCAAGTTTCCCGAAGGCTACAAGCTGGAATACCAGAGTGCAGACTTTCCGCTGCGCTATATTGCGGAACGTTTCGGCATTACGGGAATGGCATCTGTACATTCCACGGCCTGTGCGTCGAGTGCCAGCGCCTTTGTGTCGGCCCGCAACAACATTTACGCTGGCAACTGCGATGCCGCCATCGTAGGTGGCGTGGACATTGCTTCCCTTTCTGTGATTCTCGGCTTTGCTTCTCTGGAAGCAATGTCCGACAGGCCCACCAACCCCTTCAGCGCGAACCGCTCGGGCCTGACTTTGGGAGATGCGGCTGTGTATTTTGTGGTGACCCGCGAAAGCTTTGCGGACTTGTGCCGGCCTGAGTGCGAAGGGCTTACTGTGCTTGGCTTTGGCGAGAGCGCTGACGCCGACCACATTACCGCTCCGCGTGCCGATGGGGAAGGGGCATACCTGGCTATGTCTGCCGCTTTGAACGATGCTGGTGTTACGGCCTCTGACATTGGCTATATCAACCTGCATGGTACGGGAACCCGGCTGAACGATGCCATGGAATCTCGGGCGGTAAACCGGATCTTCGGTGAGAACGTTCCTGCAAGCTCCACCAAGGCCTTGACGGGGCATACCCTCGGGGCTGCAGGCGCTTTGGAGGCGGCTTTCTGCTGCCTTGCCCTGACTCACGGTGGAAAATTGCCCGCCCACCTGTTTGACGGCGCTATGGACCCAGAACTCCCGAAGGTCAGGCTGGTAAAATCGGGAGAAAGCGTGGAAAATCTGAAATACTGCATCAGCAATTCCTTCGCCTTCGGCGGCTGTAATGTATCTTTGGTCTTGGGAAAGAAATAAGATGGACAAGATGGAATTCAAGACGCGCGACGAGATTTCGGCCCTGGTGCCTCACAAGGGCAAGATGCTCCTGCTGGATCGAATCAAGAAGTTCGACCTTCAGGAGATTTTCATCGATACGGAAGTGGACATTTCCGAAGACTGCATGTTCTTCAATGAAGAACTGGGCGGCGTGCCCTCTTACGTGGCGTTTGAATACATGGCCCAGAGCATTTCGGCCCTTTCTGGAATTTACGGCCGTTCTTGCGGGAACAGCCCCAAGGAAGGGTTTATCATGAGCGTTTCCAACTGCAAGTCCGACGTGGCGGCCTTTAAGCCCGGCGAGGTGGTGGAAATTCACGTGAAGCAGACCATGCGCATGGACATGGCGGTCACTTTTGA
>CACZII010000091.1 GCA_902781185.1 Fibrobacter succinogenes | reverse complement strand
GAAATGTAGAAAAAAAGACACCCGCAGGGCGGGTGTCTCGGAGGTAAAGTCTGTTAAGATTAGTACTTGTCTTTCAGTACTTGCGGGCATTCCACTTCTACGTAGTCGTGTTTAGGATTGCCTGCGGCTTCCATCCAAGTTGCAATGAACTTACAGCCTTCCTTGAGCTCAGGATAGTTGGCAAAAGCTTTATCGCATTTGTTGATGACACATGATGCATACTTGGAAGCGTTGTAGCCAGTTTCGCTTTCGCAATCCCTCAAGAATCCGCCTTCTTGATTTCCTTGGTTCACCCCCGGTAACTGATTAGCGCAGCCGTTCTTTTGTCCTACACCACCACCAGGAATCATAATGTCAAACTGACCGCCTGAAACATCATAACCAATATTGCTTGCCATCACGATAAGCTTTTTGCCCTTGAGTTTTGCATGGTTTGCGTCAGGATCCCCATAGTTTTTACCACCATTGAAAGTCAACTGGAAGCATTTCCCGCAAAGGGACGAATTGCCGGGGACTGCAGCAAAGGCAAATGCCATATTTGAGCATCCGCTGACAGTAAACGGAACCTGACCAAAGCATGTTGTAGCGTTACCCCCGTCAAGAATGCTTGGCTCGCTGGGGTTGGTAATGAGGGTTTTCCCGTCTTTGCCACACATTCTTGCGCGGTAATTGCCGCCATGTTCTTGCCAGGAACAATGGGGCTTACTACAATCCCAGTAACGAGAGGCCCAACCACTTTGGCTGTTACCAATGACCTTAATATTCGGACAGCCACCGCTCTGCTGGCTTCCAGAGCTCTGCGTCTGTTGCTTACTGCTGGAACTGGACTTGGGCTTGGAAGAAGAACTACTTTGGCTCGGGTTCTGAGAAGCACTGCTTTTTGGTGTCACCGAGCCACCACCCATGTCCTTGCAATTTTTGCCAGTTGGGTCATAATAGCAATTCATGGTGCAAGACTTGTCGTAGGCGTACTGTTCGTCGTGGGGGCCTCTTAGGTTATCGTAGCGGCCAACACAACTGCCAGAAACTGCGTCATAGCACTCCTTTTCACCGCACTGACCGCTCTGTTGCTGTGCCGCAGAAGATGCAGGAGGATTGTTATTTCCGCCGTTAGAGTTTGAACTGGTGCTGGCAGCACTGTTTCCGCCCGGATTGGTGCCAGGATTAGTTCCCGCAGATGTCGGGTTGGTTCCGCTTGCAGAAGAAGTCACTGTGGGCTTGGTGGGGCTTTCCGCGATGACCTCGCCGTTTTCATTGACGATATTTCCGCTGTCGTCTACAGTGCCAATTTCATTACCTTCGGTGTCTGTGACGGTACCGTCATCGAATTCCACCATCTTTGTGCCGTCAGCAGCCACAATGACCTTTGCCATCGGGCGGTTGGTGGTATCAACGCCAACCATGAAAATTTCATTCTCGCTGGTGACGATGTTGCCTTCGGAGAACGTTCCAAAAACATTCCATTGGGTGTCGTAGACTGTTCCGTCTTCGGCGATATAAAGGTTGTTGTTTTCACCGATGTTGATGACCCAGACGCTCTCGGTCTTATCAGAAAGAGGTCCCAGATTCGTAGGGATGGTTGTGTCGTCGGTACAGTTCCATGCTAGCAGAAGGGCTCCTGCTAGCAACAGCGATTTAAAAAACGGAGACTTCATGTTACCTCTCTTAATACCCATTACCCTGCTGAAAATATAATAAATATGGCCAAAATGGCTTGTAAAAAAGAGTTTAGGGTGATAGGAGTCATAAAAAACCGCCGATTTTACGGCGGATTTTTACGTTTTTTTACGGTTTTTGCCTAAAGTAAGCGTTTTTTTACTAAACCGAAGCTTTTGTGAGGTAATCTAAGAACAAGTGCTGGGCCTTGGGGTCGTACATGACCACATCGTAGAGCTCTCCTTGTTTGCCTGTGCGGGATTCCACTATGAGCCCAGCCAGTGCCCCTTTTTCGGTGGGCAAGAAGGCGCCCTTGCCGTTAGGGGATTCCTTGAATTCCAGGTGACCTTCGGATACGTACCAGTCACGAATTACTTTGTAATAAATTCGTTCTACATCGGGGCCGATTAGGGTGTTGAGCCTACGGGCAATTTCGCTCACCGGTATGGGAGTCTCGTCGGTGGGGTAGTTGCTTAGCTCTTCTGCAGAAAGATGAAATTTCTGCTTGGACTTACGGCCATTGCCGGCTTCTTCGGTGTCATCGTTAGCGGGTCCGCGTGTTGCGAAACGTTCGTTGGCAATGTCGATGCATTTCTGCAGGTTGTCCAGGATATACTGTTGAGCCTTTTCCCAGCACTGGGTGTAGATATTGTGGTGGCCACGAAGGTCGGATTCGCCCTTCTCGAAACCGTAGGTTTCGCCAAGTTCCGTAGGCAGGTTGGCTTCGGTTCCATTTTCGGTCATCTGCCTTGCAAGAATTCCTTGCTGGACCAGAAAGTTCGCTACATCGGCGTAGAGCAGGTGGTTCATGTTTACGCCTGCAGGGATAAGTTCGTTGATGTTTCGGACCACGCGGGAAATAGAAACAGGGTAGTCGAAGAAACGGTATTTGCTGATAGATTCGGGAGCGATAGAAAGTGGCTGTTTGGGAGCCTTGGGCGCTTTAGGTGTGGCCTTGCGGGGTGTATTTACGGCGGTGGCGTTTACGGGGGCCACCTGGTCGTGATTTAGCTGTTGTTGCAACAGGGAGGCCACGTAGGCGAGGCACTTGCTGATTCTTTCTTGCCTGCAGGAGTCCCCTTCGGGGAGGATTTCATCGGTAAGAGGGTTGATGCCGCAAGACAATTTACGCAGGTACATTTCAGCACGTTCGATAATTGCATTTTCAGAAGCCATATTTTTTACTCCTAGTATATTCCGGGTCACCTCTAAAAATTCATTTTCAAAAATTTGGCTGCAACACATCGCGCAGTTTCGTCACTCAAAGTGGTAAAGACCTCCAGTATTCACCACTTTTCGTTCCTGCCTGCGCTCGGTTTCGCTCAAATTCTTTTTATCAAAGCAATTTTTAGAGGCGCCCTCTTCTTCTTATTTGGGCGCGGCAAATATAAAAAATATAGGAGTGGAGGTGTCGGCAAAAGCCTGTGTATACGAAAAAAGACCGCATGGCACCGAGTGCTGCGGTCAGGGGAAAATGTTTAGAGTAGGCTACTTCTGGCTGGCCTTGTACTGGTCAAGGGCCGCGGCGGCGTTATCCAGGTCGGCATAACCCTTCATGGCACGGGCGCGTTCCACATTGATTTTCTGGGCGGTCAGAGCGGCTTCGAAAGCCTTCTTGAAGGCTTCGGGGTCCATGGCGGCGATGGCGTAGACCTTGAACTTTCCCGCTTCGGTGACTTCCATATCCATCTTGATTACGCTGACGCCGTTCTGCATGTCGGAAATGACGTTCTTTTTGGCCTCTTCCTTGTGCTGGGTGAGTTCGTCACCTACTTCTTCTTGGTAGTTGCGGATAAAGGCTTCTACCTTGGATTCCACGGCACGGGCCACGTCGGTGCGGGCGTTCAGGTCTGCCTCGTCGTAGGCGAGCTGTTCGGACTTGGATTCGCCGACGCCGAGACCGGCCGTGACGCCTTTATCCATCAGTTCCTGCTTTTCTTTCTGCATCTTCATCATCTTGCTTGCGGACTGTTCTTGGGGAGTGCCTGCGCAACCGACAATGAACAGGGCGAATGCCAGAAGGGCGATAATCTTTTTCATGGTGTTTCTCCTGATTTTGGTTTTTCCATTCAATATAAGTTATTTTGGAGTGTTGCGTACGAAAGTGGGCGAAAACAGGTCGAAAATGTTATATTTATCACTATGAAGAATTTATTCAAGTGTCTGTGTGTGGCGGCTATCACATTTGCCGCGGTCTCTTCTGTCGCCTTTGCCGATGACAACATCCGTTTTGTTCCCGAACCTTACCCCATTGGCCAGGCTGACCAGGGGGAGGTAAAGCATGTGGTTCTCAAGGGGGCCAATGTTTCTGGCAAGGAAATCAACCTGGAAAATGTCATGGGTCAGGGCGTTGGCATGTCGGGTTTTAAGTACCCCAAAAAGATTGCTCCTGGCGCTGCGGTGACCATTGAGTTCGATATGGACTTTGCCGGTATGGACGGTCAGATTAACCCTGTTGTGGTAATGGTAGGGACCGACGGTACTCCCTATACGGCCACCCTGGACGGCTTTGTCAAGGCCCCTATCTTCTTGGGCGAGAAACTTTTCGATGCTGGCTATTACAAGCCGGGCGAAAAGCGGGAGTGGACGTTCTACGTGTGGGAGACCGACAAGAAGGACCGCCCCGACCTGGCCTTGGACTCCGCTGCCTTGCGGGAGTTTTCCATGAAGTCTAAACCTGTGATGCTGAATGTGGACAAGCTGGACCAGATCAAGGAGGGCGGCAAAGTGCCCGGCCTGAAGGTGACCCTTACCACCAAGGGCCTTTTGCGCGAAGGTCTGGAACTGAAGCAGAAGAGCATCCGTAAGATTGTGGGATTCAAGAGCAAAAAGCACCCGAAGGCCACTCCCGAGGTGCTGATTGTGGGCTACTGGAAGGAGTAGTTCGGTTCGGAAAATGCGAAAAAATCGATTTTTTCGGGATTTCGCCTTGAAAAACGGAAAGACTTTAACTACCTTTGGTTCACTCTTGTAAGAGTCTCGGGATGTAGCTCAGCCTGGTAGAGCGCTTGAATGGGGTTCAAGAGGTCGCTGATTCGAATTCAGTCATCCCGATAAAAAGACCCGCTTTTGTAGCGGGTCTTTTCTATTTTGTGTTTTGAAGTTTTCTGAAGGAGAAACGTGGCAAAGCGCATTCCAAAGACGGTGGCGCCGCAAGAAGTGGCGGAAAAGAGAAAGTCCAGCGGGCTTTCCCGTTTTTGCGAGGTGTATATTCCCCTTGCTCCTGCTGTCTATACCTACGGAGTTCCCGAGGGGGTGGAGCTTGAACGGGGGAGCGTGGTTTGGGTGCAGTTCGCCACCCGCAGGAACCCCGTACTTGCCCTGGTGGCCCAGGTATGTTCGGAGAGGCCCGCCTTTGACGTACGGTGCGCCTACCCCCATGCTTCGGGTTACGTCTTTAACGAGCGGTACATGGATGCACTGGAATGGGTGGCCCGCTATTACATAAGCACGCCCATGAAGGCACTGAATGTGTTCTGGCCATCGGATTTCGGAAAGTACCTGGATGCCCTGCTGGCGAGTGCCGCTGCGGCGGATTCTGGTGCTGGTACGGAATGTGAGGATTCAGGTTTGGACAGTGTGGCGTCGGTAGTGGGGGAAAGTGCTGCGTCAGGTATAGAAGGTGTCGCGCCCCTTACGGACGAGCAGCAGGCGGCGTTAAACGCCTTGGTGGCCCGCCTCTCTGGAACGGGGTTCCGCGGGGCGCTTTTGCATGGGGTTACTGGCAGCGGCAAGACCCGTGTGTACCAGGAACTGGCCCGGGTGGCTATGAAACGGGGCCTTAGGGTCTTGATCCTGGTGCCCGAAATCGGGCTTACTCCCCAGACGGCGGAGCGGTTCGAAAGTTTCTTGGGTGTGCACGTTCCGGTGTTGCATTCTGCCCTTTCGGCCCCCAAGAAGCGGGACGCCTATGTGTCGGTATTGCAGGGAAAGGCCCGAGTGGTTCTCGGAACCCGGAGCGCCATTCTTGCCCCCTTTGATTTTGATGTGGTGATTCTAGACGAGGAGCACGACAGTTCCTTCAAGCAACAGGACCCGGCTCCCCGCTACCATACACGGGAGCTGGCGTTCCATTTGGCCCACAAGTACGGGGCCCTGGTGGTGTTGGGTTCTGCTACGCCGGCTCTGGAGACTTTTTATAACGCAAATCAGGGCCACCTGGAATTGCTTTCCCTGAAAAAGCGGGCCACGGCGGCGCCCCTGCCCCAAGTGAAGATTATCGATATGGCGGCCGTCCGTCAGCAGAAGGGAATGCTTCTTTCGCCCGAGCTGCGGGAAGCTCTGACGGAATGCGTTACGGCCGGTGAGCAGGCCATTGTGTTGATGAACCGCCGTGGTTATTCCAAGATTCGGGTGTGCAGCAGCTGTGGCGAGACGCTTTACTGCAAGCATTGCCATGTGCCTCTGGTTTACCACCGGCAGTACCGTGGGCTTTTGTGCCACTACTGCAACATGATTTATCCGGAAAATATGCCCTGCGGTTCTTGCGGGGCGGAAACCTACGAGTACGTGGGTGGCGCCATTGAGAAGCTGGAAGAGGAAATTTTGGAATGGATTCCGGAAGCCCGTGTGGTTCGTATGGACCGGGATACTACCCAGAATGTGGGCTCTGTGGAAAAGATTCTGGAATCCTTCAGGAACCGAGAGTACAACATTTTGCTTGGGACCCAGATGGTGGCCAAGGGCCACGATTTTCCAGGAGTGCGTCTCGTGGGAATCGTGGGGGCCGACAGCGGGCTTGGGATTCCCGACTTTAGAGGGACGGAGAGGTTGTTCCAGCTTTTGAGCCAGACGGCGGGCCGTGCAGGCCGAGCCCAGGGCGGCGGGCGGGTCTTGATACAGACGCTGAA
>CACZII010000090.1 GCA_902781185.1 Fibrobacter succinogenes | reverse complement strand
GGAGGCTCCACTCTTATCTTTGCCGTGGAGTATCTGGGCGAGTAATGTTCAAGACCTTCTTTGAAAAGCTCCACGAGGCGTTTTCGTCGGTATTGCCGGTCACCCTGATCGTGCTGATACTCTCCTTTACGCCCCTGGTGGAACTTTCAACGAAGGAACTGGTGGTCTTCGTTATCAGTGCGGTTTTTCTCGTTGCGGGAATCGGGCTTTTCAACTTAGGTGCCGACCTTGCCATGACGCCCATGGGCGAACATGTGGGTTCCGGCCTTGCCAAGTCCCGCAAGCTGCAGTTGCTGGCCTCGGTGTGCTTTGTTATGGGTGTGCTCATTACCGTCGCAGAGCCCGACCTTTCGGTGCTTGCCGAACAGGTAAAGCAGGCGATACACCCCGTACTTCTCGTGGCCACCATAGGCGTGGGTGTGGGAATTTTCCTGGTGTTGTCCATCATCAAGATCGTGTTCAAGATGGACCTTTCCACCATCATCATCTTTTTCTACTTGGTGCTTTTCATGTTGGGCATGCTCATGGTCTCTATGGGCAAGGAAATTTTTGTTCCCCTGGCTTTTGATTCGGGCGGTGTGACCACGGGCCCCATCACTGTGCCCTTCATTATGGCATTGGGTGTGGGTGTAGCCGGCGCTATCGGCGGTAAACATGCCAGTGAAAACAGTTTCGGCCTTATAGCCCTTTGTTCCGTTGGTCCGATTCTTGCCCTTATGGGTCTGATCCTTTTCTCCAAGGGAGGGCTCACCTTTACGCTGGAACCCGACGCCTATTCCATAGACGCAAACCTTGGCCTTAATTTCATCTTTACGGTGCTGACGGTTGCTCGCGAAGTGTTTGTGGCCCTGGCGTTGATTGTTGCTTTCTTTGTGGTGCTCCAGTTGTTTGCCCTCAAGGTTTCTTGGTCAAAGCTGGTTCAGGTGGGCTTTGGCATCTGCTATACCTTTGCGGGGCTGCTGATTTTCCTTACAGCGGTGAAGGTGGGGTTCATGCCGGTGGGATTTTCGCTGGGTTGTGCCCTGGCCAAGAGCCCACACATTCTTGTGGCGGCAGGCTTTGTCATTGGTATGGTGGTGGTGCTGGCGGAGCCTGCGGTACACGTGTTGAACAGACAGGTCGAAGAGATTACGGGCGGTCTTGTGACCAAGCGTTCCATGCTGGTAGCCCTCTCTATCGGTGTGGGTGTTTCTATCGGGCTTTCCATGCTCCGCATCTACATGGGATTCCCTCTGATTTACTACCTGATTCCCGGCTATTTCGTTTCTCTTGGTCTTTCTTTCTTTGTGCCTAAGCTTTACACGGCCATTGCCTTCGACTCGGGTGGTGTGGCCAGTGGTCCTTTGACCTCTAGCTTTATACTGCCCCTTTCTATCGGGGCCTGTACCGTCATTCACGGCGGTGACGATTCCATTCTGAGTTATGCTTTCGGTATCGTGGCCATGGTGGCCATGACTCCCTTGATTACCATTCAGGTTCTCGGCTTCAAGGCCATCGTTTCCCGGTTCTTCAGGAACCGCACCATGATGCGCCGTATCCAGGATGCCGATGACGAGCAGATTATCGATTTTGTGTAGGGAGCGGTATGGCTGAAAAGGAAAGACAGGTCAGGCGAAAGAGAAGCGGGTCTCCCGACGGGCATTCCAAGGTGTCCATGAACCGCCTCAAGATTCTGGTGACCATGGTGAACCGCGCCAAGGCGGACTTTTACATGGACCACATCCAGTCTTTTGGCGTGAACATGCAGATGGTCTTTTACGGCAGGGGAACCGCCTCCCAGGAAGTCCTTACGGCCATCGGTCTGGTGGATTCCGAGCGTGCGGTCATTCTGAGCGTGATAGGCGAGGACAAGCTCAAGGCGGCCCTGGAAAGTATCGAAGAAAAGTTCAACACCATCGCGGGTGGCAAGGGTATCGCCTGTACGATTCCCATGACAAGCATTATCGGCAAGTCCATTTTCAACTTTTTGAGCGACAACCGCAAGGCGGTACGGAGGAACGAGAAATGAGCGCAAGCAAGCACGAGATGATCATGTGCATTGTCAATGCCGGATTTTCCGAGACGGTCATGGAGGCGGCCAAGAGTGCAGGCGCCCGTGGCGGTACCATCCTGAACGGCCGCGGTACGGCCAACAAGGAGGCGGAATCCTTCTTCCACATCGCTATTCAGCCCGAAAAGGAGGTGGTGATGATTCTTGTGGACAAGGAAATCAAGGACGCCGTGCTACATGCCCTTTACCAGAAGGCAGGACTTGACACCATGGGGCAGGGCATTGCATTCTCGCTCCCCGTAGACGATGTGGTTGGACTTACGCCTTGGAAAGCTGTCGATAAAGATGGCAAGACCCTCAAGATGCCCGCCGTCGCGAAGGTTTAGACTTTAATACAAAAATCCCAATAGCCAAAGGGGAATACGTTTTTCTGTGCCGTATTCGATGTCATCGGCAATGATGTAGGAGTTCGGGATGTCCTTGATTTGCTTTCGGGTTTTGCCCTTGCCGCCTACTTCTAGGGTGTATTCCTTATCGACGAGAAAGTCGCTTTGTTCGGAGAACAGGACTTCGTGTGAACTTGATAGCTGGTTGTAGGCGAAGGTTTCCCTGACGTTTCCGATGTTCGTTTCGGTTTGCCCGAGGAGGAACATCAGGTTTGTGTTTTCGAGAAATATTTTGTCTGGTTTTTCAAGCGCGCCGAGACCGCGGGACTCCTTGAATACACGGAAGATAAGCTTGGCATCTTCAAGGTATTGGAAATACTGCAAAAGGGTTTGCCTTGATATTTGTATCGCCGACGAAATCCCTGAAATATTGGGCAGGAATGGGGCGGATTTTCCGATGATGGCGAGAAGTTTTTTGATCCTTGCGATATAGGCGGGTTCAAGGCCGCGGAGTAGCGGCAACTCCACTTCGACAATCATGTTGAGCGATTCTGTAAGCCGGCTGTAGTAGTCGTCAACGCCTTCTAAAAAATAAGGGTAGTAGCCATGGCGCAGATAATGCTCAAAATACTTGAACGGCTTTATCTTTGAGACTATTTCTGCCGAAATGTTTTCGTTTTTTTGGAGGATGTCCTTGAGGGGATAAACGGGAAAGTTCTTCCTGGCGACGAGGTTCAGGTATTCCCGGAAAGAGAGCCCTTGCAGTTCGTACACTAGGGCGCGACGGCTGAGGTCGGAGCGGGCGTTTAGAATCTCCAGGAGCGAGGAGCCGGTGAATGCAATGGAAAGCTCAGGATAGTCGTCGTAGATATTCTTTATTTCGCGCGACCAGTCGGGGTACTTGTGGACCTCGTCCAGAAAGAGGTGCGTCACGCCTCGTTTTACGATATTATCTGCAAATTCAACAAGCGAAACTTCGGAAAAATAGAGGCTGTCCAGGCTTGCGTACATCGCTTTCCCCAGGTTCTTGTGAAAAGCCTTTTTGATGTGCTGCAACATGAGAGTCGTTTTGCCAGAGCCACGAGCGCCCCGAATGCATACGAGCCTTGCCTTCCAGTTGATGGAGGCTTCCATGCTGCGGACAAAGGACATGTCCGTAAGGGAGATTTTCTTTCTGTAGATGTCTTCTAGTGATTGCATGCCCTGAAATATAATTTCGGGGTGTATAATTGTCAACTAGACTTAACAATTTTTGCTTAATTTTGTTAAGTGTAGTTATCAATTTGTTGAAAATGCGCCAAATTTGCGTGTTTTTGATCTTTTTTGATGTGGTGCTAGGCGGGGTGCACCTAGCAATCGCTTGCCTCGATAAGGACCTCTTGCAGGAATTCGCCGGGCTGATAGCCGAAAAAAGCGGCCAGCCGGATGAAGTTTGCCATGGTGAGCTGGGTGTGGCTAAAATGCCCGCTCTTGCGCTTGATGCCGACTTCCACGCCGTAGAGGGTGTTCTTGTGGAGTCCGAGCTGGAATGCGAGCCCGTCGCGAGTGATGCCCCTTGCCTTGCGGTGCCGCCTGAGTACCTTTGCGAGGGCTTCGGCGAAGCGGTCATCCTCAATTTTCTGCAAGTTTTGCAGGTCTATTTTTGGCATGTGTGGCATGCCAAGATATTAGTTTTTGAACGGGCTTTGGGTTATATAGAGGTCTGTTATTATTTTACAGAGGATTGTGATGGTGAAAGGACGGACTGGCGGGGTGGCGAAATAGCCCCCAAGGGCCATTTTTACCGTATTTTTGAGAGAAAAGCAAGAAAAAACACACATCTCTGTGATTTCTGGGCAAGAATAATATAAATTTTTTAAAAGTTACAGATGTCTGTGACTTCTGGTCGCCGAGCTACCGGCTTTGATCAGATTAGACAAAGGGATAAATTATGCAGATGAAGACTATTTTCCAAGAAAAGGCAGCCCATTTGTTTTTGTTGGTTGCCTTTCATGTTCTGATTATATCTACGGTAACAAATGCAGAAGTTATCGAAAGATTTCCAGACGGAAAGCCAAAAATCGTGGAAACCGTTACCGCCTCAGGCCAGTATCGTTATGAAAACCATACCCAATATATGGAAAAAATAGGGCGGCCTTGTCATATAGTCAAGAAGACATACAAAAATGACCGACTTCTTTCAATTTCCGAGGCCGGGGGCGATTGTTTATATTATCCGGATTTTGGAAGCTCATTTGTTAACATAGAAAAAGATATGGTCACCACACAGTATAATGAGCGGGGAAGAATCATATCCAAAACCGGACCTGGATGGGAGAAGCGATATGACGACAATGGGAACCTTGTCTATGAAAAAGGTTCCGACTCGGACTCTCTTGACTTGGACTCTCTTGACAAATTGATCACGGAGTTCAAGCAGTTGTTTGGCGTCGAATGAGGTTGCCTGGAGCCTCGTCATGCATGGCTTGGACTTTTATTTACAATGGTACGATAAAAGATGATGGCGCAACATCAAGTAAATGTGGACTATAGCTTGGTTTTGGGCAGAAGATACGTTAAAAACAATGGATGCGTCCTTCGTATAAATTTGGTGTATGCGGGGCGCCCATTGGAAAATTTGACCAGATAAGAATACTCTGATTTCCTGATAATCTAGGAATTTTTATGCAAAGAATAATCGTTCTTTTTTCCCTGATGGCCCTGTTTTTTGGAAATTCCTTTGGGTGGGTCGATCCGGCATCAAAGATAAAGAAAGTTACTACCCATATTAAACTCGCTTCGATTCAAGACAAAGAGACCGGAGAGCTGAAAACATTTTATGATGATTGCGCTTTCAAGGTCTATAACGGTGAAGGGAGAGTCATTTTTTCCTATGGGAGCAAGAAAGAAAGTGTAGAGACTCCGTGTAGGGCTTATACGGTGGCGGAAACGCCAGATTATGTGATAATCGTCAATGAAAATTCGAGTTCGGCAAAAAAATGTCAAAAACTTGAATACGATGGCAATACCTGGAATACCTATCCACTCGGCAACTGCTTTTATACGCGTGATGATTGTATTCGTCCAAAGATGACATGCTCCAATGGCGTAAACGAAGGCTGGCGTAACTATCAGGAGATTGTAAAAAAGAATGCCGGGCTTGTAAGCGAGCGAAAAGTTCTAGAGAACAGTTTTGAAGCAGAAGTTGGAAAGAATGTCATTGAATTGTACTTTGACAGGAAAATTCAATTAGAAGGGGACCAAGTTACATATCGCGGAAAGGTGTATCGCTTGTCGAATCGCGATCATCAAATGTTGGTTAGGTTCATTCTTAATAAATCGGATTGTGAAGGAAAAAACCATAGTCGCGAGCATCGATACCTTGAATGCAAACAAGGCCGTTTGACAAGGTACGACAAAACTGAAGAAGAAATTGCTAGCGGCCGTTGCGACCCAGTAGAGGTATACACAATTTTTGATGCGTATGAAGATAACTGCGACAAAAAAGATTGTGCCCCTCCTAAAGAAGTCGTCGAATATGCAAATAAAATGTGCGCAAAAGGAGAAAAAAGTTATTGCAAGTCTGTCCAAGAAAAAAACAAAGCGGAAAATCTTGCACGGAAAAAAGCAGCGGATGTTGCAGAAAAGAAGGCGAGGAAACGTGCGGAAAAAGAGAATTTTCTGGAATCCTATGATTCAGATAGGGATGGTTTCTGTTCAGAAGGATATGAAGAGTCTTCTATGAGCAATTTATGCGAAGGCCTTGACCTCTGTCCAGGTCTTTCAGGGGCCAGTCCCGACGGCTGCACGGAAGAAGTCCGTGCAATGATGAAAGAGGATGCCAAGGAGACCATTGAACTGCAAATACGGCAGTTGTTCGACAGCGATAACGACGGGTTCTGTTCGGAGGAGTTTGTCTGTTCTGATAAATGGGGCGAGTGCGCCAAATATGCAGCAGACTATGGAATAAAAGAAAGGCTCTCTTTCAAGAAATACAAGTATTCCAATCCGTTCCTATCAAAAGCCGAAACAAAAGCCGCTATTGCCGATGCGAAGGAAAAGGTTTGCACGAAAGGCTATATCGACGCGTGTCCTTACAATTGGGGTCGATCTATGGGATGCTCCAACCAAAATCTTAGGGAATATGTTATAAAAACATATGGCGACTATGACCAGGACCACGATGGATTCTGTGACAAGTGGATTGAAGAAAAGGG